>CAYLJT010000513.1:0-6519 GCA_964383995.1 uncultured Polyangiaceae bacterium | reverse complement strand
GCGCTCATGGGATTCGTCCGCCGTGCCTGGTCCGCCTTCACCCACGCCTCCCTCCGGTCCCATCCCGTGGTCGTGGTAAGGAAAGGTGCCGGCGTAAAGAGCCTGCCACTCATAGCGCCGGGTCTCGCCCGGCATGGTCAGCGAGTCGTGGGCCCCGTCGTTGGCTTCGTCGAAGTCTGAGATGTGGGTGTGCACCGAGTAGGGCTCGGTGCCCGCATTGGTCAGATTGACGACGACCGTGTCGCCCGCCTGCACCTCGATCGTCGGCCCGGGAATGGTCCCGTTGTAGGTCGTCGCGTCGTAGATGGCTCCCGGCCCCACCTCCCAAGGCACATGCTCTTGGATGGTGAAGTCGAACGTGCGCGTGACGCCCGTGGGAGGATAAGGAGCGAGCGGGTCTCGGGGCGTCGGCGCCGCCTCGTCGTCCGAACAACCCGTGACGAGCGCTGCCATGGCCAACGCTGCCGACACGAAGAGGAGGCGCTTCATGGGGTGCCGCATTTCTCGTTCGACTCCGCCGAGAACAGGCCCGCCCGCTCGCAAGACGCCGTATAACAATAGCTGATGGCAGAGTTGCTCGCGCCCGCGTCGTGCAGCGATGTGGCCGCCCCGGCGAGCTTCTTTATCTCGGCGTATGCGCCGCCATTTTCGTTGCGCGAGAGATGAACTGCGTCGCAGTCCGACGTGACGTTGGTCCAGGAAACGTGCAACGCGCCGCTCATTTTCGCGACACCCTTCATCACAGGTGCCTCGGGAGCTTCGGCCGCCATGCCTCCGCTGCCCCCTGCGGAGGAGGTGCTTGTCACCGAGGACGACGTGACGCTGGCCCCGGCGCCCCCTTGACCGCCGGCCCCGGACGTGGCGCCTTCGGCCCCGCCGCCGCCCGCCCCGCCGCCATCGTCCGAACTGCTACAAGCCGCAAGTGCTGCGACCAAAAAGACCGGCAACGTGTGCTTCAAAAACATGGTTTTATCCGGAAGCGAAAGGTGGAGTTTCTTTAACGTGCGACAAATTGCCACAGGTACCCGTTCGATGCAAGCGAAGTTGAACATGACGAGAGCACGGAGGCGCAACGACGCGGGATCGGCTCCGATTTTCGCGGCGAACAGGCCCCCTCACCCGAAACGCGCTGCCGTTGCGGCGGGCCGCGAGAAGTGCGCGTGCCGCGACCGAGACGGCGCAACAATCCCCCGTTTGCAGTGGCTTCCGGGCGGCACGGCTGATGCTGGACGAGGGGCGAGGCACCATCATGAGAAGCACATCGCTTGTCGCCCTAGCGTTCGCTGCCCTGCTTTCGGCATGTGGAGGCGAAGCCTCCACCGAGCCTTTCTCCAGCGAGGTAACCAACCTGAATGGTCACCTCGACGGCTTCGAGCAGGCCCTCACCATCCACGCCAACATCATCGCTCAGGCTCCCGATCTGACGGCGGTGATGGCCGAGGAGGACAACTTCAGGCAAACCATGGTGGGCCACATGGACGGCATGTCCGGCACCGTGGAGCACATGGGTATGTGCTCGGACGGGTCGGGCAACCATCCCTCCATGGGCAACATGGAAGGTCACATGAGCGCCATGTCGGAGGACTGCCTAGCTCACCATGACCAAATGCAGAGCGCCGTCGATCTCGACGCCGCGCACGCGGAAGAGACGGCCCATCAGCAGATGATGCAGGACCACCTCGACGCCATGCGCTCCGAGGCCGATTCCATGATGCATGGAGGCATGATGGAGGGCGGCATGATGGGCCACGGCGACGGCATGACCTGTCCCGCGGAGTAGGGCTGCCGGCTGCGAGCAGCCCAGGGCCCCCAAGGGGGCCGGCAGTGTTTCGTGGATCTACTTGGGCTCGGCTTTTTTGGCCGAGGGCAGAAGGCGCGCCTTGGCCTTCTCCACGAGGGCCATGCGCGCTTTGACATTGTCGTCGATGATCGCGCCAAACGTCTTCTCCCAAGCGCTGATGGCCGATCGACAGTTCCGCCGAATCCAACGCGCCTCCAGGGCCGGCTCCGCCTCGATCTGCTCCGAGGTCATGCGCTTTCGCGCTTGCTCGGCGCAGTCCAACACGGCCTTGTCGGCCGCCTCGATGTCCCGCGTCTGGGGTCTCCTGCCAACCGCAAACGCCATGCGGCCGAACGCGGGGCTGGGCACGGGGGTAGGCCAGGTCGACGGCGTGCCCACCTGCCAATCGATGGCGGTGCTGTCGAACGCGTAGCTCTCGCCATCGACGGAAACGAAGCTTACGCCGATCTGCCCTTTGTACAGCTCGACCTCCCAAACCAAGCCCGGGGCGCGGTCTGGAAGGGGCTTCGGCTCGACGTTGTAGCTGAGAATGTAGCTCGTCTGACCGCTGACATAGCCGAGCAGGGTGGTCCCGCCGTATTTCTTGAGGAGCCCCGTGGACATCTCGCCGTCGGGGTAGCTCGGAAAGTGTCCGGCGTCGGTTATTTCGTACTCCAGGATGGGGAAGGCCTCACCGCCGTTGGCCTGGTAGCGGACGAACATGTCGGGCTGGGCGCGCTCGATGGCCTCCGCAACAAGATCGAGCGCGACCGCGTGGGGCGATGGCGTCAGGTCGTCATGCCTCTTGGCAAGGTCGGGGAGCCTGCGGCGCACGCTGATGGCGGCAAAGCGCTCGAATTCGAGGCTCAACGCGGGGGGCGGGACGGGCGCGGGGGGAGTGGCCGCTGTCGCAGACGTCGCAGACAGCACGGAAGCCGCCGGGGCCAGCGAAGAGGCCGCGGCGGGCGTGGACGCGGTGCCCGTCGGGGTCGGCGGAGCGAGCGTGCGCGGCGCGCTGGACGGCGGGGAGCCGCACGATGCCAGCGCGAGGGCGCACAGGAGAAGCCGACCGCGGCGGTTGGCACGAGCTTTCATTCACGAGAGCTTACCATCAAGTCACGACCGTCGACCAGGCTGGTTAGGCACCTCCATGCCAGATTCCGCCGAGGTCAACGTGGACGACCCTGCGCGACCCAGCTCTCGACGAGCTGGATGGCCTCGGGCGAGAGCGCCGGCAGACCGAGGGGCATGCCGCGCACATCGCTGCGAGGAGCACCGCGCACTTCGTCGTGACGGGCGAGCAGCGCGGCGACCAGCCGCGGTGTGCCGTCGGAGAGCGGCTCGAACACGCTGTGCCGCTCCCCTGCGCCGTCGACGTAGCCCGCCGCGAGCGCTTCGTAGCTCGTCATTTGCAGGCGCTTCGGCGCGAAACCGAAGCCCCCTGTGTTGCCTGGTCCGCCATCCTTCATGGGGCCCGCGGGGTTTCCATGGCAGTGCCGACAGGTCTTTCCCAAGACCTCGCGCTCCACCTCTTCGAAGCGGACACGGCGTGTGAGCAACGGCAGCCGCGCAAAGCTCGGAGGGTCGGGCAAGTCGAGCGGCACGGTCAGCAGGTAGGCCGCGACGTCCCGCGCCTCGATGTCGGTCATGGGCACCTTCGGCATGGGCGTGTCCGCCTTCACCGCGGCGGGGTCGCGGAGCCAACGCAGGAGCTCAGCGGGGGCGAATTTGTCTCGGACATGGCGGAGATCCGGAGCCAGGGCGACGGCCTCCCGCTCCTCGCCCAAAACCGCCTCGCCGTGACCGCCCGCGAGGGGGGAGACGCCCGTCATGGTATGGCAAGCGCCGCACTCCTTCTCATCCATCACACGTCGCCCCGCCGCCGGATTGGCGCCGGCCAGCGACACAGGCTCGGCGGGTGTCGCCCCCTGAGACAGGTACGCCGCGATGTCCAGCGCGTCCTCCCGGCTCAAGGCGAGCCGCGGCATGGTAGGCACGAGGGCCGGGCGAAGGTCTTCGGGCGACAGTAGGTAGCTCACCAGGAAGTCCGTCCGGTAGCGCTCGCCCACGGCCTTCAGGCTGGGCGTGAATTGGTAAGGTACCAACTCCTTTTGCCAGCGAGCATGGTCGGGCTTTTCGTGGAAGCGCCCGTTCACGACCTCTTGATGGCAGCGAACGCAGTGCCTCTCGGAAACCATGGGGGGAAGGTCGGTGCCTTCGTGGCAGCGTTGACACTCGAAGGTAGCGGCCAGCGCCCGACCGCGCTCGGCATCTCCCATGGGTGCGTCGTCTGCGGAGGGCAGCTCGGCGGGCGCCGCGGCGAGCGCGCCCCCTTCCCCGTCGACCGTCGGCAGATCCAGTGACATTTCCCCTGGATCGGCGGAGTTGCAGGCGACCCAAAAGGGTAAGGTCAGGGCGAGGAGGGCGGCGCGGACACGCATGGCAGGTTTCTCCCGAGAGGTTTCAGCTCGCCGTACTGCGCGCCTCAGCGCCGCAAAGGGCGACGTCGCTCGCCATCGCTTTGCAGCGCGCGAGCGCGGCGGAACGACCATCCTGATCGCCGGCCTTGCCACGCAGCTCGGCGAGCGCCGCGTAGCCCTCCGGGCTCGTCAAAAGATCCTTGTCGGACAGGCTGCCGAGCAACAGGAGCGCCTCGGCCTGTCCACCGTCCACCTGCGCCAAGGCTTCACCGAGCTCGGTCTTCACGGCCGGGTCGTCCCCCTTGTCGAGGCTCACGGCGCGCAACGCCGAGACCGACCAAGCCAGGTTCTTTTGCCGCGCTTCGCGGGACGTCTGCGTCCAGGTGCCGTGCAGCTCGGATGGCACTTCGTTGGCGAAGTCCAGCGTGCCCCCCGCGCGAACCGTCGCCACGGCCAGCACCCGGAGCCCCTGCGCAAGGAACGGATCGCGCTTGGAGGGCTTGGCGTTGGGAAGGTAGGGCATCATGCGCAGCACGCTCGCCGCGGCCTGCCGGAGGTGCCCCTTGCCAACCTCGCGCTCGACCTGTCGCATGCCTTGAATGCGGTGATCGATCTGCACCGCGGGCCAAAAGTCGTCGCCGCAAGCCTCGGCGCGCGGCGCCGCGAGCGTCACGACGGCCCCGAGGCCGAGGGTAAGAAAAAAAGAACGAACGCGTGGGGAGACAACTTGATTCGCTGCCATGGGATTTTCCTCCAAAAGGTGCGCGGGGGCGGTCGAGCGGGCCTCCTGGGCTCGCCGTCACCGTCGATCGCCGCGCTGCAACCTCGGAACGCCCCTCGTCAGAAACTTCTTCGAGGCTCGTGCATTTTTTGTCGGCCGGGCCGCCGTGTCCGCGGGTTGTGGGAGCCAGACGCGCACGCCTCCCCCCAAAAAGGGCGCCAACGGTTCGACGAGCGGCCCATCGATTGCCGCTGGCGAGATCCACCTCCCCAACGCGTCCGCACGTCAAGGTAGGTGCCAGAACACCGACAAGGCGTCCTCGTTGGCACTTGCGGCGAACACGCCCCAGGTCAACACCATGGGTCCAACTGCCAACGCGCGAATGCCGTTGAGCGCGTCGGGAGCGTAGGCCTCGTCGCCCAGATCGTCGACGCCATCCCGCTCCATACCCGCGTAGCTGAGGGTTCCGCTCGGGGCGTCCAGACGGAAGACCGCGATCGCGTCGTCCAGGTAGCTTGCCACGTAGACCAGACTACCGTCGTAGGAGAAAGCCACGTCCCAGGCACCGTTTAGGCCGTCCACCGTGGTACCCGACGTCGCATCGAACATGCCGTCCCCCAGACTGTCGGAATAGCTGAGCAGCCCTGTTGTGGCGTCTCGCTCGAACAGGACGACGGAGTCGTTGACATAGCTGGCGGCGGCCAGGTATTGACCGTTCGGGCTGAGAGAAAGATTGCGAGGGCCGTCCAGGCCGGTGTGTACCGCGGCCTGGAAGCTCAGCGTACCGGTACCAGAATTGAGAGCGAAAACGGCGATCGCATCGTCCGCATAGCCAGCCACATAGACGAAGTCACCTTGCGGGCTGACCACGACGTCGATCGCGCCGTTGAGACCGTCTACCGGGGCGGTGTTGTCCTTCACTCGCCCGAGGAAGGCGAGCGCGCCGTTACCCGGGTCGCGCCGAAACGTCGCTACCGAGTCGTCGGCGAATCCCGCCGCGAACACGTACGCACCCGCCGGGTCGACGGCCACCGAGCGCACATCGTTGAGCCCAACGATAGGAAGCTGGTTGTTCTTGTAGCGGGCTTGAAAGCTCAGCGAGCCATCGGTCGCTCGTAGAAATGACACCACGCTATCGTCAACAGCCCCAGCAACATAGACGTTCTTCCCGTCGGGGGCCACAACCACGCCAGTGGCTCCGTTCAAGCCAGTCACGCCATTGGCATTATTGACCTTCGATCCCATGCATACGAGTTGCCCGTAGACGTCCCAGCCAAAGGTGGAAACAGAGTCGTTGTCGTGGCCCGTGACGTAGATGTTGGCCGTGCTGATAGACACGGCCGCGATAGCGATACCCTCCGCGCCTTGGAGCGGCGCGCAACCGTTGTTTCCTCCGGTGAACGTCTGGAAAAATGACAAATGATCGTCGTCCGCCAGAGCCCCCGAGGCAATCAGTGAGGTAACAAGAAATGCCGACAAACGAGTGCTGTTTTTCATGATCTGCTCCCTTTCCCAACGAGGATCGATGGACCCCCGCGTTGTCCGGAATGGGTATCAGCAACGCAGGTGCCACACCCCACAATTCGCGCTGTGCATGC
>CAYLJT010000512.1:0-6539 GCA_964383995.1 uncultured Polyangiaceae bacterium | reverse complement strand
GCACAACTATCGGAACTTCCTAAAATTTCGACGTCAGTTATGGACCTACACCCTGACGTCACCCTCGCCACCGTTCTGCGTGTAGTTGCGAATGGCTGCCTTCAGGGACTCTTCCAGGCCAAAGTAGTCGACCACCAGGCCGCCGGGCTTGTTGCCCATGACGCGGTTCACCCGCGCAATCGCTTGCAAGAGGCCGTGGCCCTGCATGGGTTTGTCGACGTACAGCGTATGCAAGCAGGGCGCGTCGAAGCCGGTGAGCCACATGTCTCGGACAATCACCATCTTGAGGGGATCGTTCGCGTCGCGGAAGCGGTCGGCGAGGCGGGCGCGAGCGGCCTTGCTGCGCACATGCGGGCCGAAGCCGAGCTCGGGGTCGTCGGAGGCGGAGCCCGTCATCACCACCTTGAGGGCGCCCGCGTCGTCGTCGTCGCTGTGCCATTCGGGGCGCAGGGCGCGGATGGCTTGGTACAGCTCCACGCAGATGCGGCGGCTCATGCACACCACGAGGGCCTTGCCTTCGATGACGCCCAGCCGTTTTTCGAAGTGAGCGACCAGGTCGGCCGCCAACAGGCCCACGCGTTTGCGCGTTCCGGCCACGGCCTCCACGGCCGACCATTCGGACTTGAGGGCTTCTTTCTGGGCTTCTTCTTCGCCTTCGGTCACCTCTTCGAACGAGGGGTCGATGTGCGGTCGTTCGTTCTCGTCGAGGTGCAGCGACATTTGCCGCGCCTCGTAATAGATGGGCACGGTGGCATGGTCTTGAACGGCGCGCTGAATGTCATACACGCTGATGGTGTCACCAAACACCTGCACGGTGCTGCGGTCGGCCAGGTCGACGGGGGTGCCCGTAAAGCCAATGAACGAGGCGCCGGGCAAGGCGTCGCGCATATGGATGGCAAAGCCCCAGGTGACCTTGCCTGTCTTGTCGTCGACCTTTTCTTTGAAGCCGTATTGGCTGCGGTGGGCTTCGTCGGCAATCACCACGATGTTGCGGCGTGTGGAGACGGGTTGTTTGTCCCGGCGCGCGCCATCGGGCGGCAAGAACTTCTGCGCGGTGGTAAAGATGACGCCGCCCTGGGTGGTGTTGAGCAGGGTGCGCAGGTGGTCGCGGTCGCGCGCCTGTTCGGGCTCTTGGCGGAGCAGGGCCTTGGCCTGGGCAAAGGTGGAGAAGAGTTGGTCGTCGAGGTCGTTGCGGTCGGTGAGCACCACCAACGTGGGGTTTTCCATGCGTGGGTCTCGGACAAGCTTGCCCGCATAAAACACCATGGTGAGGCTTTTTCCCGAGCCCTGCGTGTGCCACACGACGCCAATCTTCTGGTCGCCTCCCTTGCCACAGGCCGCCACGGTGCGCTCCACCGCCACGCGCACGGCATGAAACTGGTGGTACCCCGCGAGCTTTTTGACAATCTTCTCGCGCGCGTGCTCGAACGTGATGAAGTTCTTGCACAGGTCCAAGAAGTGGTTTTTGGCAAACACGCCCGCGATCAACACCTGAAGGGGCTGGCTGTCTTCGGGCTCGTCCACCTTGCCACCGATGGTGCGCCAAGGAGCAAAGCGCGAAAACGGCGCTTCGAGCGGCCCGATGCGAGCGTGCACATCGTCGGAGATGACCAGTACGCAGTTGGTGACGAACAGGGAAGGGACGTCGCGGGCGTAGGTTTGAAGCTGGTGGTAAGCCTTGTCGACCCCGGCGCTCTGGTCCTTGGGGCTCTTCAGCTCCACCACGGCCAAGGGCAAGCCATTGACATACACCACGACGTCCGCCCGGCGAGGATGTCCGGTTCCGCTAGCGCGGTCGACAACGTCCATCTGGCTGGTGACCATCCAATCATTGGCGTGGGGGTGCTCGGCGTCGATGAGCTGAATCGGGATGCCGCGGGTGCCACCGGCCTCGCCTGCGACTTCGACGGTGATCCCTTCGGTCAACATGCGATGGAAGGTAAGATTGCGTTGCAGCAGGGTAGGGGCGTCTTGCCGCTTCAAGATGCGGATCGCCTCGTCGAACGCTTCGGGTGGAGCGTCGGGGTTGATGTTTTCGAGAGCGATGCGGAGGCGGCTCTCGATGATCACTTGATCGAGGCCTGAGCGCTCTTGGTAGGGTGTTTCCGGATCGAGGTTGTCGCGATCCAAGACCTCGTAGCCGAGGGCCGCAAACCACGTCAGGGTGACCTGTTCAAGCTCGGACTCGCTGACGGTGGCTGACATGGTTACCTTGCTGGTCAGAGGGCTGAGGAGGCGAGCTTTTCGGCGTCCTTGATGCGAATTTCGCCTGAAATGAGCTTGGGAAGGAGGGTGTCTCGGAGGGTAGTGAGGGTGCGGGATTCGATCTCGGTAGCCACGATGCGATTGAACACGGGGCTCATCAGACTGTCGAGTCGGCTCATTAGGGGGAGATGGGGAACGACGACCTTCGCGTCCGAAAGGTGGTGCCGTTGGATGTGCCCCATCGTCGTAGCCTTTCCTGCGGCGATTGCCCGAAAATCCGGAAGATGATGTCTGACCCAGTGAAGGTAGAACCACGGCGGAAATCTTGCAGAGGTTACCTTAAACAGGTGTTGATTCAGCGCTCCCCGTCCACCCGTCCAGACGACGACCTCAAGACTTCCGGACCAAGAGAACAGCACATCGCCGTCTTCGATTACATATTGTGAAGGAATCGAGGCGCTTGCTCGATCCGTCTTTCCAGTTAACCCCGAGCGCAACTGCGCTATCTTGATGACCGGTAAGTAGTGACTGTCGTTGTCGGCAGGGTACTTCTGAAGCGCCAGGCCGTTGAGGAAGGCTGCAATGGAGTCGAGTTGCTCAATGGCCCATCCCGACGGAATCGGACCAAGGCTCGACTCCTCAAACCCACTCGGAAACAACTTCGCCGTCTCCGCGTCCATCCCCACCGGCACACGCCCTTCGCTCTTCGCCCGCACGGGGTCGAAGTCCACGAACCAGCTCTTGAGGAGCGCGCGGGCCATGGCCTCCAGCGTTTCGTTGGTGCGGCGGTTCAGCTCGATCTTGTCGTCGAGGGAGCCGAGGATGTGGGCTATAGCGCGTTGGCTTGCGATGGGAGGGAGCCGGAAGCGAAATTCGCGAATTTGCGTTGGACTGATGTGCGGTACGGCCGTGCCGGTTTGGACGCCAACTACGTAGTTAGTGAACTCATAGCTGGACAGCAGATACCTCAGAAATGTACTGGCCAAGATGGAACTACCGCGCAGTCGCGCGGTGCGCTGAACTAGCAGAGCAGGAAGGTCTTCCGCCCGCACTGCCGCGCGTTTGAGACCCGCTTCGATCCAAGGGCGGTCCATCGCAAGGACCACGTCGTCCTCGCGAAGCCAGTACGCCTCGAGGCCATCCGTCTGGGTGCTGGGCCAGTTCCGTCGATTCTCCCATCGCAGGTAACCCTGGGCAATATTGTCCCCCCCTAGCAGTCTCGGGTCTGACGCGTTGCTCGTGTAGTAGCGGCTCTGAAATGGAAACCCAGTTAGAAGATCGGCTACATCTCCAAGGCGTGTCTCCACCCATTCACTCCCCATAACCCAACCCCCGCAAGTTGGCTCGGATCACCTTCTCCAGCTTTGCCCCCGCTGCAAACTGCTCTTCCAACTTGGCGGTCAGGCGCGCCATCTTGTCCTCGAAGGGCTCGTCGTCGTCTTCTACGGCTTCGGCTCCTACGTACCTTCCCGGGGTCAGGACGTGGCCGTGGGCTCTTATCTCTTCTAGGCTGGCGCTTTTGCAAAAGCCGGGGATGTCTTCGTATTTTCCGGCTTCTTTTTCTCCCCTCCAGGCATGGTAGGTCTTGGCTATCTTGGCGATGTCGCCGTCGGGTCCTTCGGAGAGCTCGCGATGCACGCGGTCGACCAGGGTTCCCATTTTTCTTGCGTCGATAAACAACACCTGACCCGTGCGGTCGCGGTAGCTTTTGTTTTTCTTGTTTCTTGCCAGAAACCAGAGGCATACCGGAATCTGCGTGGCATAAAAGAGCTGGCCGGGTAGGGCTACCATGCAGTCGACCACGTCGGCCTCTACCATCGCGGCGCGAATCACGCCCTCGTTGGACTGGTTGGACGACATCGAGCCGTTGGCCAGCACCACGCCGGCTACGCCCGTGTGGGGGTTGAGGTGGCTGATGATGTGCTGAAGCCAGGCAAAGTTGGCGTTGCCTGCGGGCGGTGTGCCATATTTCCACCTGGCGTCTTCCCTTAGCTGCTCTCCTCCCCAATCACTGATGTTAAAGGGAGGATTGGCCAGCACAAAGTCGGCTTTCAAGTCCTTGTGCAAGTCTTGCCGAAAGCTGTCTGCCCAGGTGGGGCCCAGCAAGGCCTCGATGCCGCGGATGGCAAGGTTCATCTTGCACAGACGCCAGGTGGTGGCGTTCCACTCCTGACCGAAGACGGTGATGTCCCGGCGGCTTTCGCCGTGCGCCTCCACAAACTTTTCGGACTGCACGAACATGCCACCCGAGCCGCAACAGGGGTCGAACACGCGGCCTTTGTAGGGCGCAATCGTCTCGACCAACACCCGCACCACCGACTGGGGGGTGTAGAAGTCGCCCCCCAACCGCCCCTCGGCGGAGGCGAACTTCTTCAAGAAGTATTCGTACGCGCGACCCAACAAGTCCTTCGAACCGTGCCCCTCGGCGGCAAGGTCGATGTTGCTCACCGTGTCGATGAGCTTGCCGAGCCGCGCCTTGTCCACGGCCGGCCGCGCGTACTCTTTGGGCAGCGTGTTCTTGAGCGCCGGATTCTCCTTCTCGATAGCCTCCATGGCGTCGTCGATGAGCTTGCCAATCCTGTCGTTGCGCCCGACCTTCTGCAGCGCGGACCAGCGCGCGTCGCGCGGCACCCAAAACACGTTCTCGGCGGTGTACTCGTCCTTGTCCTCGGGGTCGGCGTTCTTGATGGAAAGAAGCGCCGCCCGCCGCTGCTCGAAGGCATCGGAGATGTACTTGAGGAAGATGAGGCCAAGCACCACATGCTTGTACTCCCCCGGGTCCATACTGCCCCGCAGCGTGTCCGCCGCCTCCCACAACTTCTCCTCGAACCCCAAAACCGCCGCGCTACCCGCCGAAGACCCCTTCTTCGCCGCCTTGCCCCGAGCCTGCCCCGAAGGCGGAGGCTCCGAAGCCGCCCCGCGAGCGGCCCCGCGGGTAGAGGTGCGAGTGTCCGAGACGTTTGGCGGAGAAGCGGCGGGGGGCGCCTTGGGCTTGCCCAGCAGCGCGTAGAGCGAGGAGAGCTGGGCCTTCGAAGGCGCCTGCTTGCCGCGCTCCCACTGGGAGACCTGGGCCTGGCTCACGCCGACTTCGTCGGCAACGGCGGCCTGGCTGAGCTGCTTGTGCGCGCGGGCGGCGGTGAGCCAGGCGGCGAAGTCGTCGGGGACGGGGGTGGACATGGAGGGCGGAGGGTAACGGATTTGTTTGGGTTTGTGGGAGGGAAATTCGGCGAGGGGAGGGGGCGGCCTGGGAGGTGACAGCGATGGGACGCAGCCGTCCGTGCCCCGGATGATAGGTAACAGGAGGACCCCCGCGCCCAGGCCCGCGAAAGCCGAGCGAAATTGCGAGGCTTCGAGGTTGAGATATGTCGTGCGGCGCGATATATCGTACGCGCACGTTGTATTACGTCCGAAAGGCACTCAGGCGATGGTGGCAGGTGTTCTTCTTCAGGTTCGGCTGGCGGCGGAGAGGAAAATACTCTTCCTTCCCCACGCCGTCCGACAGATGAGCCGGCCCAGCAGGATGATCTCGCCTACGGAGATCGAACGTGTGATCTTTGCGGGCGAGCTTGTCGAGGACTACCCCGAGGATTCACGTGGCCACAGTTGTCTCATTCTCGGGCTCGGCGACGGCGGGCGACCCCTCCACGTCGTCTGTTCACCGAAGGTAGATTACCTGGCCATCATCACGGCCTATGTCCCCCAACCCGAACACTGGTCGAGCGACTTCAGAGAGAGAAAGTGACTATGGAGTGCATGCATTGCAGAGGCGAGATGAGACGCTCCAGCGCGCCGTTCAGCGTGGACCGAAACGGCTACCATGTGCGGTGGGACTCCGTGCCAGCGTGGGTATGTGACCAGTGCGGCGAACCGTACTTCGAGTCAAGCGAGGTTGCGCGGATTCAGCGGGCACTGGCGGCGCTTGATGGGGAGACGGAGGCAGCGTGACAGTGCCCGCCCGGAGCGTCAATCGACGGTGTCATTGACGTAGCAAACACGCCGCGGGGCTTCCGCCTTCCGAAACCAGCGCTCGTCCGGACAAGAGAGGACGGCCGGGTTTCGCGTGTCCGGATGTTCCGAGGCGGTCTTTCGGTGGACCACTGTCCACCATCGAGCTAGGGCTCCGGGGAGTCGGCGCTCCGCCCGCATCTGCGGGTGACGCCAGTGGGACCGGTGAGACCGACTACGACGCCCCGAGAGCGCTCGAAGCAAGCGACCCCATGCCGGGCCTTCCGGTGCGGTGCCCTCGCCTTGCGGTCCACGCGTGCAGCCTATTGTCCCGCGAGCCAAAGCTCCCCGTGCGAGTCGGCAAGCTCTTTGTGCGCGAGGCGAAGCTC
>CAYLJT010000511.1:0-6539 GCA_964383995.1 uncultured Polyangiaceae bacterium | reverse complement strand
GCGGCATGTCGCGGGCGGCATCATGGTCCATGCCTCGGGCATGTTGGGCTTCGTCCACGCCTATTACCTGATGGATCTGCGGCACGCGGCGGGCTGGATCGGCTACGGCACCCACATTCATCGCGTCGTGTTTCGCAAGCTCGTGTCCCCGGGCTCGCCCATCATTGCGAGCTGCCGCGCGACGCGCGTGCGCCGCGGGGCGGAGCGCATCTTCGTGCGATACACCTTCGAAATGCGGCACGAAGGCGACATCTGCTACGAGGGCGATCAGTCTGCGCTTTGGCATTTGGTGCGCGAGGGCGAAGTGCCGTCGATGCTCACGGAGACGTAAAAAAATGGACTTCGATCCCAGCCTCATCGTGCCCTCCACCCGCGATCTGTTGCAGGTCATCGCTACGCGCCGCCGCAGCCTCTCCGTGGTCGCACTGATCGACGGCGACGATCCCGCGGCCGACGCACGCCGCCTCGCGGAGCTCGATGTCTCGGCCTTCGCGGTCTTCGACGCGGGGCCCGCGGCAGCGGCCATTGCGACGGCCACGAAGACGGTCCCCACCCTGTCGCTCCACGCGGTCGGCGATCGCGCCGGGGCCCTCCGCGCTCGGTTTTTCGGCTGCGACGGCGCGTGCATCGACGTCGAGCCCGGCGCGCGCTGGGACGAGGTCGCGCCGCTCGTTCGCATGACACGCATGTTGCCCGTGGCCCGCGCGGCATCGCTCGAAGCAGCCTCGTCGCCGGCCGCGTTGGGCGCCCGCGCGGTGCTCATCGACGGCGAGCTCGCGATGGTGACCGAGGCCGCTTCCCGCTTGCCCAAGAACGTCGCGGTCATCGCCGTTCCCACGGCGGTCGACGTGGCCGCGCTGCGCGCCCTCGTTGGTGTGGTCGACGCCGTCGTCGTGCCCCCTTCGATCCATCAAACCAAGGGCTTCTTCGATCTCGTGCACGAGCTCGATCCCTGAGGGCACCCCATGAACGTCGATCCCAAGACAGCGATCCTAGCCGCGCAGCGAGGCGTCCTCGTCGAAGACCGTCAGGACCTGGGGCTCCTCGTCGCGACGGGCAAAGACCGCCAAAGCTGGCTCAACGGTTTGGTGACGGCGGACCTCGCCAAGCTGAGCGCGGGGCAGGGCCGCCTCGCCCTAGCCGTCACGAAAACGGGGAAAATCCAGGCCGAGCTTCACGTTTTGGTGGAGGATTCGCGCATCGTCGTCGCGACCCCCCAGCGGCTCTTGCCCGCCCTCTTGGACGACCTCGATCGGCACCTGATCATGGAGAAGGCCGAGATCGCCGATGCGAGCGCCGAGCTCGGCGCCATCTTGCTCCACGGTCCGGGCTCCGTCGCCGCCGCAAAGAGCCTTGAAGACGAGGGCGTCTCGCTGGGCGAGCTCGACTCCACGGGGCTCGGAGGCGCGATGATCGTTTGTGCACCAACGAAACGCGACGCGCTGTTGGCGCGCTTGGCGGCGCTCCCCGACGTGTGCATCGCGGACGCACAGGCCCTCGCGGCGCTCGCGCTGGAGCTTGGCATCGGCACCTTCGGCGTGGACTACGGCGAGGGCAATTACCCGCAAGAAGCGGCCCTCGAGCGCATCGCGGTCAGCTTCGACAAGGGCTGCTACCTGGGCCAAGAGGCGGTCTACATGTTGGAGGTCCGCGGCCACGTGAAAAAGAAGCTCGTGCCCCTTCGCATCGAAGGCAATGAGGCGCCGCCGGTCGGAACCTCGGTCGAGGCGGCCGACGGCGAGGTCGCAGGCTCCATCACGTCGAGCGGTATTTCCCCTGTGTCCGGCGCGGTCCTCGCGATCGCCATGCTCAAGTACAAGCACGCGGCAAACGACGCTTCCCTCCGGGTTCTCGGTCGCCCGGCCCACCCTCGCCAACCCTCTCGTTGATCCTCATGGAGCTCTCCATGCGCACCCTTTGTCCCTTCTTGCCCCTCGCGTTCATCGCCCTCGTGGCTTGCGGACCCTCCATGGAAGAGGCCGCCGCGCCCCCGGCTCCTTCGGCCGTAGCGCCAGCGGCGGTCGCCTCGTCGGCGCCCTCTGCCGCGCCCCCCGCGGCCTCGGCCGAGCCCGGCTACGCGGGCCACGGCGCCGAATCGGTCTCCAAAGAGGTCCTCGCGAAATACGCGCCAACGCCCCTACCCGAGGACGTCACCGCCCACATCCAAGCCATGCTCGACGTGCGCTCGCCGTCCCCTGGTGTGGTGAGCGAAGACGGCAAGCGCCTGTTTTTCACATGGACCGTGACCGGCACGCGGCAGGTCTTTCGCCTCGACGGCGCCAACACATTTCCGCGGCAAATGACCGGCGGCGAAGACGCCACCACGGTCAACGCGGTGCTGCCGAACGGACGCCAAATCGTGGTCTCCAGGGATCGCCGCGGCGAGGAGTACCCGGGGCTCTACCTGCAAAACGCCGAAGGTGGACCGCTTACCAAGATCCAACACCTGCCCAAGGTGCGCACCGACTTCGACGCTGTCTCGGACGACGGTCGCTACATCTACTTTCACGCCAACGACGAGAAGCCCGACGCCTACGTGATTTACCGCGTCGATCTCACGACCGACGTGACCAAGAAAGAGCGGCTCTTCGCCGAGCCGGGGCTCTGGAGCGTGGGCGACGTGCGCGGCGACAGGCTGCTGCTCGCGAAGAACGTCGGCAGCAACATGGCCGAGTACTTCGAGTACGACATCGCGAAGAAGGCCCTCGCGCCCCTCTTCGGGCAAGGCGAGCGCGAAGACTACGTGGCGCGCTACGGCGCCAAGGACGGCGAGGTCCTGGTGCTCACCCCGCACTTCTCCGAGTTTCGTCGCCTCTATTCGTGGGTCGGCGGAAAGTTTTCGCCCATCACGCCCGAAATCAAGTTCGACGTCAGCGGCTACGGTGGCGACGACGGCTTCTCGATCGACGCCAAACGCACGCGCATCCTCTACCAAACCAACGAGGCGGGCTACACGCGGCTGCACGCCCTCGACGCCAAGACGTACAAGCCCATTGAGCTCCCGAAGCTCGTGGACGCCGATCACGTGATCGCGGGGATGACCACGAAAAGCGGCCGTTTCACGGCCATTTCGCTGGATTCGGGGCGAGCTCCCATGAAGAGCTACATCTACGATTGGCAGAGCAAGAAGCTCGTCTCGTGGCACGAGCCGAGCGCCCCCGAGGTCGACACCAGCCGCTTCGCGCGCAGCAGCTTGGAGAGCTACGTCGCCCGCGACGGCACCAAGATCCCGATGTTCGTTCGTCGCCCCGAGCGTTGCGACGGGCCCTGCCCGGTGATCGTGGTGTTCCACGGCGGCCCCGAGGCCCAGGCTCTCCCAGGTTTCAATGCGCGGGCCCAGCTCTTCGTGGACGCCGGCTACGTGCTCGTCGAGCCCAACGTGCGAGGCAGCGATGGCTACGGCAAGACGTGGCTGCACGCCGACGATGGCGCCAAGCGCCTGGCGATCATCACCGACATCGAGGACGCGGCGAAGCACGTGCGCACGGCCTTCGCCAAGGACGGCAAGGCGCCCCGGGTCGCCGTCTACGGCGGCAGCTACGGCGGCTATTCGGCGCTCATCGGCATGACGATGTTCGCGGGCACGTACGACGTTGGCGTGAGCGTCGTCGGTATCTCCAACCTGGTCACCTTCCTCGAGAACACCGCGCCCTACCGCCGCGCGCTCCGCATCTCCGAATACGGCGATCCCGAAAAGGACCGCGAGGCGCTCATCAAGCTGTCACCCACGAGCTACGTCGATCGCGTCAACGCCCCCCTCTTCATCCTGCAAGGCGCCACCGATCCGCGCGTCCCGGCCGGCGAGGCGATTCAGATCTACGACTCGATAGCCAAGCGCGGTGTGCCCTCGTCGCTCCTGATTTTCAGCGACGAAGGCCACGGCGTGCAGAAGCGCGAGAACCAAGTGCTGCTCTACGGGCACGTGCTGCGCTTCCTCGATGAGCACTTGAAGAAATAGTTGTTGGATCTCAAACGAACGGCCTACGACCGGTACTTGCGACCCCCCGCGAGCTGGTCGGCGAAGGTCGCGAGGTCCTGCTCCTTCTTGAGCAACGCCCCCAAAAAGGGCAGGTTTTGTTCGAGCTTCACCTCGCGAATGCCCGCCCTGCGCAGCACGGCGATCCAGTCGATGAGCTCGCTCGTCGAGGGGCGCTTGCGGATGCGCTGCATGTTGCGCAGCTCGAAGAACACGTTGGTGACTTGATCGACCAGCGCGCGCTCCAGGCCCGGGTGGTGCACGTCGACGATGCGTCGAAGCAAGTCGGTGGTGGGGAAGTCGATGAAGTGGAAGACGCAGCGGCGCAGGAACGCGTCCGGCAGCTCCTTCTCGTTGTTGCTCGTGATGATCACGATGGGCCGCTCTTTGGCGGCGATTTCATCGCCCGTCTCGGCGATGCGAAATCGCATGCGGTCGAGCTCGTGCAAGAGGTCGTTCGGAAATTCGAGGTCCGCCTTGTCCACCTCGTCGATCAAAAGCACCACCCGCTTCTCGGCCGAAAAGGCCTGTCCCATGGGGCCGAGCTTGATGTAGTGCCGAATGTCTCGGACATCGCCGTCGCCGAAGCGCGAGTCGTACAGGCGCTGCACGGTGTCGTACACGTAGAGCCCGTCCTGCGCGCGCGTCGTGCTCTTCACGTTCCAGGTGATGAGCGGCGCGCCCACGGACTCGGCCACCGACTCCGCCAAGAGCGTCTTCCCCGTCCCGGGCTCGCCCCTTATGAGCAAAGGCCTCTCCAATGCAAGGGCGCAGTTGACCGCCGCTTCGAGCGACTCGTTGGTTAGATAACGTTCTGTGCCGCGAAATCGTCTGAATTCTTCCATCGTGTTTGAACCTGCGCCGGACGCTAGCACGGCTTTCGGTAGCCCTTGGCTGCGGGCTTGGGGTCTCGTTGGAGCGTGTTACATTCGGCCGTTATGTCCAAGGCGCATCGTGCGGCCGTCCGATCGACCAAGAAAGATCGCGAAGAGTCGAGGCCCGTGGTGAAAGGACCGCGGGCGCCGAAGCCCAAGGCGAAGGAGCCGCCGAAGCTCGTGCGCGCGGCGGCTCCAAAACGAGCACGCGCCGCGGTCACCAAGGCAACAGCAAAGCGCCCTGCCGGCGTCGCGCCCAAGAAGATCGCGGTGCCGCGCATCGGCGCCGTGCCCACACCGCTCGAAACGGCTCCGCGCTCCGCGCGCGCGCCGAGCGGTCCCAGCCTCGATTGGGACGACGGCGTGATGTTGGCCGAGCCCACCGATGAGCTCGTCGCGCGCTGGGCTCGCAAGGGCGAAGAGCTCGTGCGCTTGCTCGAAGCGCACGGCGCGGGCAAGCACGAGTACCGCGCCGATTTGAAGCAGGGTCGCTTCGTGTGGTTGGGCCCCGATGGCCACGTCTCCGCCGAGGCGCGCGCCGAGGTCGTGTGCAGTTGGTCGCGGCCCACCGGCGTCATCGCGATGGCCTGGGTCGATCCGCTCGTGCGCCCGGTGGGCATCGGGCCCATCGAAGGCATGGCCGCCGAGCGCGATGGCGTCGACGAAGAGACCGCGTGGCGCGTCGCCATTCAAGCCGCCGAAGTGCGCGCCGCCGACTACTTGCACCGCGTGCCGACGCCCCACGCTTGGTATTTCCTCGCCCTGCGCGATCTCACCTTCGAGCCGCGCCACCCCTTGTTTTCGCCGGGCACCCCGGTGGGCCTCGTGCTGCACGGCTTGTCCGAGACACGCACCGCGGTCAGCTCCCGAGCCGAGCCCTCGGAGCTGCTCCGCGAGCGCCTCGAAGCTGTCGGCCGGGAGCTGCTCGGACAAGCGGACTACGCCTACCGCGACACCGATTGGGTCTCGCGCCTGGTGCGCACGGGGCGCCACTTGTTGCACTTGGCCGGGCGCATTCCCCGCCCCACGTTCTCGGCGGTGGCGGCTGGTCGAGGCACCGACGACTGGATCGACGAGGACACCGAGCGCGATCTCTCCGCCGCGCTGACCCTCCTGGAAGACGAGTGGCAAGCCTTCGCTTGAAGCGGAGCGCACCCTCGTTTCGCGCCCAATTGCCGTGAAACGCGAGACCAAAGCCCGAATGCTCACGCTGGCTGCCAGTGTGGTCGTGGGCCTTGGTCTGCTGGAGATAGGCGTTCGACTGACAGGCTATGAGCCGCCGACCATCTCGGCGGACATGTACCTGGATCGTAGCGGCGAGCCCGACGAAAAGGTTTGGCCCTACGCGCTGCGCCCGGGCTACGTGGGCAGCTACGCGGGAGGGGCCGTGTCGATTGACATGGAGGGCGAAAGGAGCGTGGTTGTCGAGGACGCGGTCCGGGCCAAGCTCGACGCGAGCCCGACCGCCGCGACGTGGCTCGTCGTGGGCGACTCGGTGGCCTTTGGTCAGGGCCTCAACGATCACGAGACCCTCGCTTCCCAGCTCGCGACCGCGCTCGCAAGCCGCGCGGTCCCTACTCGCGTGCGCAACGTGGCGGCCCCGGGCTTCACGTCGGTGTACGAGATTGCCGCCGCCAAGCGATTCTTTGCGAGCAAAGGCGCCGAGCGAGTCATCGTCATCTACGTAG
>CAYLJT010000510.1:0-6566 GCA_964383995.1 uncultured Polyangiaceae bacterium | reverse complement strand
GATGAAGTAGAGGGCGGCCTGCAGGCGGCTCGCGATTTCGTTGGCGGTTCCGACGTGCTGACCGCTCCCGGCTTCGACGTCGTGCTCGTCGGGGTCGACCTGACCGTAGCGTTGCATGACGATGCCCTGCATGTCTTCGTACACCGTGCGCGGCGGAATGAACTGGCTAGTCTGGCTGCGATCGAGCCCCGGGTGTTGCACGAAGTCGGTGTAATACACCGTGTCGCGGCCGCGGGCGGCGAAGGCTCCGATCAAGTGTTGGGCAGAGACGGCGAAGTTGAAGAGGTCGCGGGTCCCGCCGTCGGTCCACAGGTCGATGCGCGACAGGGCGTCGTCGGTCAGCGAGCCGCTCGGCGGCTGCTCCGCTTTCTGGAGGACCACCGAGTGCGAGTCGCGCTCCCAGAACGTCGCCAGGCCGCGCGAAACGGTGAACTCGCCGTCCCCCTCACCGACGTCGTAGCCGTCCCCGGGGGCCTGCCAACCCTGGGGGTAGGCCGGTTGTTGTGGAGTGCCTGCCACGCCGTCGAGACCCACATCCTTGAAAGGCTCGCCGAGCTCGTAGCGGAAGTTCCCCTCGGTGCCGCCCGGGTTGTATTGGGGATCGTAGTCGTCCCCCGCCGGATCTTCGTTGACGCCGAGCTCGTAGCCAGGCTCGAGCACGCTCGGAATGCCATCCACCCCCACATCATCCCAGGGCTCGTGCCCCGCGCGGATGATGGGCTCCATTTCGTCTCGGACACCGTTGCCGTTGTAGTCGACCGCCAAGCCGACCTCGAGCGGGTAGTCGTTTCCCGAGGGCTGCCAGGTGTTGGCGTAGGGGGTCAGGCTCTCCTGCTGCTCGGAGCCGTCGCACACCGTGATCACCGGGAAGGCGCCGTCGGGGTTGTACTCGTCGTCGTAGTAGTTGAGCAGGGTCAGGGGGTGAGAACAGCGCTCCTTCGGGCAATTCTGAGCGATTTCGTCTTGCTTCTCCTTGTCGGGCCCTTCCAACGGATCCACCCAGACCGAGCACTCGTTGCCCGGATGATCGCCGAGCTGACTGGGGTCGTCGGGCCTGACCCCGGCGGGTAGGTTCTCGCCGCCCAAGGTAAGGTTTTCGCCGTTGGGGTTACCGAACATCAAGGCAAGATCGCGGAAGATCTGCGCGTACTCGTCGCGCGGGAAGCGCCCGCCGTTGCCCGCGCGCGGGTACTCGTACCACCACGTGTTGAAGGTCTGGGGGTGGGCGTAGGGCTCTTTGGAGATTGGGAAGAGCGCGCATTTGCCGCCCTCGCAGGTCTCGTCCGGCTGGCAATCGACGGCCGTGGTGCACACCGTACGGTCGAGCTGGATGTCGGCGAGCTGCGTGCCTGGCAAGATCGGACGGAAGCCACCGAGGTGGTTATTCTCGATGTAATTCAGCATGTACGTCCAGTCCACCGGGCCGCCGAGGGGCGCGAGGACGTCGAACAAGTGGTGGTTACGCAGGCCGAACATGGCCGTTCCGCCACCGCCCATCGACACGCCGACCACAGCGCGGTGCGTGAGGCGACGCTTCTTGGTCTTCGTGCCCGCGTCCTTGGCGACGACGGCCTGGTAGGTGCCCAGGCGAGGGGCCTTGAAGGTCAGGGCCCACTGACCGTTCACGAGGTCGAAGTGGGGGTCGGCGACGGTGGCCGTGTGCGGCTCGTGAACGGTAGGACCGGTGTAGACCACGCGCACGTGACGAAAGCGCGCCTTTGCGGGCATGAGCGCCGGGTTCACCGGCACGCTCAGGTTGATTTCACGCTTGAAGGAGGCCGTTTCGGGGCCAAACGTGATGGCCGGGCCGAGGGCCATGTAACCGTTCGGGATGATGTCCGCCGTGCACGCGATCGAGGCGTCGAAGGGGTCGACATGCCAGAGGAAGCTGCCGTTGTTGGGCGTGTTGGCGCCTTCGGGCATGCCGATGGAGGCGCCCGCGAGGCGCGATTCACCGCTCAGCGTGTCTCCTCCCTGGAGCCCCGGCAGGGACGCCGAGCCTTCGCAGTCCGGCAAGGACGGGTCGAGCACGTTCACGTCGATGGTGGCCGTTGCGTCCGTGCCGTCGCCACGCGGCACGCGCACCGTGATTTGCGTGGCTCCCGCCTGCGCAAGCCCCGCGATCTTCACGGCGTACGTGGGGTGGTGGAGCTTGACCGTGCCCTCCAACGGAGCGGCCACGACGGCGGCGTCGGCGACCTCGAAGCGCACGGGCTGCGTGGTGCAGAAATCGGGATCGACGATGATGTTGACGTCGCGCGCGACGCAGGAGTCGGAGCCCGGGCTGGCGCACGTGGGGACGAAAACCGCGTTGGGCTCGGCCCGGACGCGCACCTGCGAGGGGGAAGGTGTCTCGCAAATTTCGCCGGGGCCCAAGGGCTCCTGCGTGTCTTCGGCGGCGGGACTTTCGAGGTCGATGGAGCTGCAGCTCGGCCCTACCACCGCGCCAACAAGGAGAACCGAGAGCCCGAGGTGCGAAGAAAAAAAGCGGCGGCGCGACGTCATAGCCGCGCAGCATAAACGAAACCTATTGGGGCGGGTCGTTCACCTTGGCAGAAGCTTCGCCGCTGACCTCGGCGTCGTGCGCGCCGTCGCTGACGACTCCCAGCCAGGGCCCGCTCCAGGCGACGGGCTCGGCCTCATCACCGACGACGGCCGCGCCGCCCGCGGTGACGGTGAGCGTCCCCACGGCCAGATCGTCGGCAGACGCCCCGAGGGCGGCCTGCCACAGGTCTTCCAAGCCCGCTTGGCACGCGTCGGCGATGCAGGCCTCGTCGCACGTGGGAAGGGCACCCAGGGCCGCAGCGAGGACCGTGCAATCGAGGGCTGCGTCGAGCGCCTTGCCGACCGTGTCGACCCCCGCGGGAACGTCGAGGCAGACGTCGGCGATTTGAGCGCCCAAGAACCGCGAGGGCATCCAAAACATGGACCCTGCGAGCAGCACTTTGTCTTCGGCGTCGGCGGTCCACGAGAACAGGTGGCTCGCGGGAATGCCCGCTGACTCCGCCGGCACGCCCAGGAAAGAGTCAAACGAGAGCGTGCCCTGACCGTTGCCTGCGCCGTGGAGCTGGCCGGCGATCGAAGGCACAATCGCCGCGGACCCTTCGCTTGCCCAACCCAACGTGAGCTCGCGAAGGGACACCTCGTTGGCGATGAACAGGTCGGCCGCGAGACCGCTCCAAACGCCCGACGCAAGGGCTTCCGAGGCATCGAGCTGGGCGACCCCCGGCAGGCGCGCCACGAGCGCCGCGAGCACCGCGTCGCTCTCGCTTTTTTCCGGGGGGAACATGGTATCGACCATGGCCGTCGCCGTGGCGTCGATGAGCGCTTGGAAGGGCTCGGGGTCGGGATACCACGTGAGCTCGAGGCCGAGCGCCGCGGCCGCCATGTCGATGGGCTTGTCGAAGACGTTGACCGTCACGTCGACCTTCTTGCCGGCCACGAGGTCGGGCGCGTCGGCGCAGCCCCAAAGGTAGTGCCCGGCGCGTAGCGTGACGGCGACCTTCGGACCGACCGGCACGTCTTCCACGGAGATGTCGTTGTGGGCATCGACCGTCTTGCCGATGGCGCCGACGGGATCGGCGGGCAGGCTGGCCGCGATGTCCCAGCAGGTGGCCGCCGCGAGCACGTTGGCGACCCAGGTATCGACGGGCCTTTTGCCGGCGTACGAAGGCAAAACGCGCAACGTGGCGAAGCCCTCTTCGCTGACGGAGACCACCGCCTGCACCGAAGGACCATCTTTGATGACCGCGCGCACGCTGAACGTCGTGCCCTGGTTGGGAGCGCGCAGGATGACCTCGGCGCGACCATTTTCATCGGCGACGACCGTGGAACGATCGAGGGTCGCGTCGAGCGCGTTGCCCAACAGGTAGAAGCTCACTTCGTAGGGAGCCGCGGGCAGCGTAGTGACCGAGAGCGTGGTGAGCTCACCGGGGCGAAGCGTGATGGTGCCGCTCTGCTCGAACGCAATGGCTGCGGAAGGTCCGCTCACCCCGGGACCACCGGAGTCCCCCGAAGCGGTGCTGTCGGCGGCCTCGCTACACGCCAATAACCCCGCAAAAAGCAGGGGCAAGGCGGCCCTGGGGCCAAAAGAAAAGCGCATCGACAGAAGCATAACTGACGCTAAGAAAAACGCCCACCTTGCGCACGCCTCGGACGGACCGCAGGCGAGTCAGGTGCGCAACCTGGGTCGCTCGCGGGAGGGAGCGGCCCACAAAACGAAGGGCAAGAAGAGAGCATAATACATGGTGTTCGGCGCGAGCCGCAGCAGATATCCCGCGTCGATCCCCTGCAAAATCACGATGTCGGCCAGGGCCCACAGGCCATATTGCACGATCTCGAAGCCCGTGATGCGCGCCAGAAAACGCCGGATTTCGGGCGGTTGAACGGAGAAAGCACCACGCGCCAGGCCCCCTCGCAGGCCGAGCGCCAGCACGAAGAACATGAGCTCGTACGTGAGAAACGTGACGCGAAGGGGTGAGCCCAAAGCGGGCACGAGGGCTCCCGCGAGGGCCGAGCACACGGGGACCAAGAACGAAAAGCCCACCACACGCAGCGCGAGCGGCCCCAGCGGACCTCCCCGTCCGTAGCGAAAGAACAGCAGAAAATACCGCAAATCCCCGAGGATGACGAAGGCGATGCCGAGGGGCGTGCCGTAGGCGGCGTCCTTCGGGACCGGAGAGAGCGCGCCGCTCGCCAGGGCGTCCGCCGCGATTTCGAACGCGAACACGACGAGGAACCCGTAGAGGAACGGCAAACGCGTCGCGAGCACGACGATCAGCGCGAAGGCCGCGAGCCAAAAGAGACCCGGGTTGTGAAAGCCGCTTGCGTAGACGCCTTCGAACATCAGACGAAGATGTTGGCCGGGAGGCCCGCGCGGGTCCAGAGCGCCGTGCCCACGAGGAAGACCAAGAGCTCGATGGTCCCGAGGTGGGTTATCCACACGCAATCTCGCGTCGTCAGCGGCCTGCGTCGCAATACGCGATAGAGCGCAAGCTGAACGATCGGCGCCACCACCATCAGAAGCTCGCGCACGCCGAGCTGCGAGAGCGCAAACGCCGTCGCGAGCACCAACATCGACGCGACGAGCAGGACCTCGATGATGCGACCCGCGATCTCGGGACCGTGCACCACCGGATAGGTTTGCACGCCCTCCGCGCGATCTCCCTCCAAATCCCGCAAATCGTAGAGGATTTCGTAGCTCAGCTCGAACGGAACGAAGAACACCAAAAGGCTCGCGACCATCGTCCACGGCACGATCAGCGGCGCGGACGCCGTGGTGATCGGGTAGGCGAAACAGGTGAGCCCGAAGAGCACCGCGGACATGAAGTTCTTGAAGAAGTAGAGCTCTTTGAAGCGGCAAAAGCCCTTCGGCGTGGGCACGAGCTTGTAGTTGTAGCCGAGGCCGATGAGCTGCACACAAAGCCGCAGGGGCGTGAGGCCGGGCCACGCGAGGTGGGTCGCGATGAGCGAGCCGACGAAGAGCGCTACGGCGAGGACCGTGTAGAAGGTCTTGCGGCGCGCGACGCGTTCGGTGCCTGGAATTTGGTTGCGAAGGTCCTCTTCGAGGTCGGTCACGCGGTTGACCAGGTTGATGACGAACCAGTCGATGCCGACGATCGGAGCGAGCGCGAAGGGATAGGCGCCGGTGAAGAGCCAGCCGAAGGTGAGACACGCCGCCATCGCGATGAGCACGATGTGATAGCGGCCGATCATGAGCTGTTCTTCGAGGGCCGAGGGCGCAGGGGCAGGCATGAATTCCGGGCTGCTTTCTATCAGAGGCGTGCGACCACAGGGACGCGAAGGTCCCCGCGACACGAGCGCGTGTGCGACGTACATTGGCCCGTGATGAAGACCCAAAACGCGTTCGTCGCAGGGCTCTCGATGCTCATGTTGTTGGCCTGCGGGCCCGTGGTCACACCGCCCGCGACCCCAGAAACGCCCCCTCCTCAGGCTTCTTCAGCGCCGGCCTCCGCGGCCACGGCTGAAGCGTCGAGCCCGTCGCTGCAGGTGGAGCGCATGGAGGGCAGCGCGTCGGAGAGCGCGAAGCAGGCGCTCAACCTCGCCGACGAGCCGCTCAAGCGCTGCGAAGCGGGCCGCGGTTTGCTGCTGAGCGTGACGATCCTCGGGGAGAACGGCAAAGCACGCATCGACATCGAGCCCGGCTCGGGCGTCGACGCGGCCGTCGGCCGCTGCGTCATGGAAGCGCTTTCGACCGCGGATTTTCCCGAGATTTTGGACGCGACGCCGGCGCAGTCCGAGGCCCAGACCGGGCCCCGACGTTTCGCGGCGCAGCTTTCGATTCGTTGGTAAAGGCTATTTGCCGCCTGCCGAGCAGCGCATGGCGCACATGAGGTCGCCTGCGGCGCAACCGCAGTTGCCCTTGGAGGGCTTGGGGGGTGTCGTCGCGGTGGGCGGGGGCTTGGCGCCCGTATCGCCGCCGCCCGCGGGCTTGGCACCGCCGCCGGCAGGCTTGGCGCCGCCCGAGGGCCGCGCACCGCCCGCGGCGACGGGCGCCGCCGAAGGCGCCGCGCTGGCGGACGCCGCGACCGACGCTTGCGCGGCGG
>CAYLJT010000509.1:0-6568 GCA_964383995.1 uncultured Polyangiaceae bacterium | reverse complement strand
GGGCCTCCCGCCCAAGGGTCAATCGCACGTCGTGAAGCAAGGGATGATCGCCGGCAAGAATCACGCTTTGGTCGAGGTGCGCGAGCACCGGTTTGGGCAGAGGCAAATAATCCACGAACACCGACCTGCCCAGGCGTTTCCCCTCCTCGTAGGGTAAGATCGCCTCGGCCGCGCGCTCGACGGCGACGCTCGCCGCCGCCACCCGCCGTCCGAGACGTGCCTCCGCGTGCTCGGCGCGGATGGCAGCGCCGATGCCCCGCGCGTCGCTATCCTTGGGGCCCTTCATGCGTTGGCCCGCGGACAGGTTCTTCTTCGCGCCCGCGTGCTCATTTCGCGTGTGGACGAGGCTCTGCGAGGCGGCCTTGAGGCGGGCCTTCTGTTGCTCGCGCAGGGCCCCGCGCTGGGCCTCCTCGCGGCTCCACGCCTCTCGCGCGGCGTCGTAGGGACCTGGGAAGATCGCGAGCTTGCCACGATGCATCCGCGCGGTGGTGTGGGTCAGCTCGTTCAGCAAGTCACGCGCGTGGGAGACCAGGACGGCGATCCCCTGAAAATCCCGGAGCGCCGTGGTCAGGATGCGCCGACCTTCCCTGTCCAAGTGGTTGGTCGGCTCGTCCAGGCAGAGGACGTCGGGCTCCTCGTACAAGGCCGCGCCGATCTGCCAGCGCTTTCGTTCGCCCGGCGAGAGGCTGCGCCAGCGCTCGAGGTCGTCGGGGGTCAAACGAAGCTGACCTAAGAGCCGGCGCGCGCGCCCGTCGCTCGCGGCGCCAAGGGCATCCACTGCGGGCGTGCGGGAGACGGACTCTTGAGGGCACAGGAGGACGCGGGCCCCGCGTGGCAAGATGGTGAGATGTCCCGCGCTGGGCCGCAGGGCGCCCGTGAGCAAGGCGAGCAGGGTGGACTTGCCGGCGCCGTTCTCCCCTACGACGCCCGTGAAGCCAGGCGAGAGGGTAAGATCGACCTCGTTCAGGATGGGGGAGACGTCGTCGTAGGCGAACGACACGCCCGAGAAACGCACGGATAACATGAGCACCTCCGAACGGCTGAACCGCGTATGGCAGGCGCCCCGCGTGACGGCGGAGCGCGGAGACCGACAGCTTGTTCAGGAGAGGTGGGTCATAGAGGCAGCGCAAGCGCGCCGCGAAAAAGGCTGTAACACGCGGCCCCAGGCCGCGCAAGGGGCAACGACCGGCAGCCGTCGCTCCTCGGATGGCCGAGACATCGTGCGCGGAGGCGGGCCTACTTTGGGGGAGGCGCCGTCTTGCGCTTCGGGACCGTCACCTTGGGGGGCGGTGTGCTGACGCTGCTCCGCCGCGCGATTTTCAGGATCTGCCCAGGCTTGATGTCGACCTTCTTCATGCCATTCAGGGCCAAGATGGCTTCGACCGTGGTTCCGTAGCGGTTGGCGATGGAGCCCAAGGTGTTGCCCTTCTTGACCTTGTGGGTGACGTACTCGACCGCGGTGGCGGCCTTCGCGGGCTTGGGTAGATAGGGGTAGGCGCGCCGCGCGAGCTCCTGCGCGCGGGGGCTGACGAAGCGCACATGGATGTGGTTGGCATGGCCCTTCGCGTGCCGAATTACCGGGCGCTTCGACTTGCCACTGACCTGGAAAACTTCGTCGACGAAGGCCGGCTCTTCGCCCGAAGCGAGGGCATAGTCGCGGAGCAGGCGCTGCACCGCCGTGTCGATGAGGATGAGGTCGACGTCCGTTTGCGTGATGAACGCGCGCAGCAACGTCCAGGTGCGCTCGCGGTCGAGGTTGTCCGCCGTAGCCTTGACGAAAGCGCCCTTGGTGCCGGGCTTGAAGTAGTACCCAATGTCCACGTCGCGGCCGCTCTGGTGGCTGACATGGGGAGACAGGTGGCCGCCGCGGCGGGCGCCGATGTGCCCAATGGCCACGCGGGGCGTCTCAGGGTAGGTGCTGTGAACGATGCCGATGCAGCGGACGAGCGCGTCCACCGTGTCTTGCGTGCCCCAGGCGTCGGCTGGATCAAGAAGGACCCAGGCATTGCCCTTGGGCATCTGGACACCCCCAAACAGCCGTCCTGCGCTGGGCGAACCGAGGGACATCGAGCCGAGCGCGTCCGGATTGGTCGGCGCGAGGCGGGCGATCTCCGCATCGGACACGAGCACCGCGGGGGCCACGCCCTCTCCGGGATCGAGGCCGAGCTCGTCGCCGCCATCTTCGATGTCGTCGTCGTCGTCTTCCAGATCGGCCATCGGGTCGCCGCTCGTCGCGGCCGGCAGCGCGCTCTCGGGCTCATCGCTCGGCGCAGGCGGCGCCGCCTCCTCCGGGCCTGCTGCCACGGGAACCGTGCTGGGCTCGGGCGGAGCGGGCGCCGAGGGCGAGGGCGCTGGGGCAGGCGCAACCTCGGCCGGCCTGGGCGCGACGACGGCGCTCCGCACAGCGACGGGCTCGTTTGCGGCGCACGAGACGAGCAAGGGTAGGAGCGTCAGCAGGCGGCGCATGGGCGGACTATATCGGCTGTTTCGACCATGTGCACGCGCTCCCGAAGGGCCCTTACTCGTGGACCACGACCAACGTGCCTGGATTTTCCGGGGTAGACCAGACGCCATGCCAGCCCCGAGGCAAGGTAGGACCAGCCCAGAAGAACACCCACTTGGCATCGAGGGGGGACAGGTTGACGCAACCGTGGCTCATCTCGCGACCGAAGTTCGAGTGCCAGAAGGCCGCGTGGAGGGCGTACGAGCCTTCGAAGTAGGCGACGAACGGCACATCTTCGATGCTGTAGGGTAGATCGCCTGCGGCGGTACCGTCGCCGTCCATGGTCGCCGTGATGTGCTTCTCGCGGATGCGGAAGGTGCCCTGCACGGTGGCGTGGTTCTTTTTCTTGATCTTCGACCGCTTGCCTGGGGAGACGAGGGCAGCGTACACAGGCTTGTCACCTGCCATGGCCATCAAGGTCTTGCGTGTCAGGTTGACGTCGATCCATTTCTCCCCTGGCTTCAGGTCGGCGGGGGGCGGACCGGCCTCGGCGTACGTGCCGTCGATCGCCTTCATCCACCAACCTTCCACCGTTTTTCTGTACACGGTGGACTTGACCGTCTTCGACTCACCCGTCATCCCGATAGCAAGAAATTTCGCGACGCTCCCGGTGGGCTTCGCCTTCTTACCTTCCTCGTCGATGTCGTATTTTTGTGCCTTGGACGCGGTGACAAAGCCAACCTGACTGACCCCCGCGGGCACCTCCATGCCCTGGGAGGTCGGTGGCTTGACGAGGTACATCCGGTCGGAAGGTGCCACGAGGCCCGCCGTCGTCTTGTACCAAAGCCTATTGTTCCAGCCGAAGGTCTTGTCGACGGCGACGAAGAAGCCCTTCACCATCCGCTTGGCGACCACGTCGTCCGAGTCTTTGTCCAGATCGGCCAGGGTGACGCTCAGGGGCTTGTCCGGGGCGTGCTTGCGCTGCCACCACGGTTTGTCCTCGTCCGGATCTTCCGGCGCTTCGACGACGCCCGCGTCGCCTAGGCCAAGCGCGGCGGCCTGCGCGAGAGCCGCGGCCTTGTCGTCGGCGGAGGCGGCGGGAGGGGGCGTGGGATCGGCGCTGCTCGGGACAGCACCACCGGGCAAGGGGGCGTCTTCCTCTTCCTTCTTGCGCGCGGCCTCCGCTTCGCGAGCCTCCTTTTCGGCCTTCTGGCGGGCCTTTTTGGCCATGTCCAGGTAAGGCTCGTAGCGAATCATGTCGTCCTTGGAGGGGACGGAGCGGTAGAGGGGCGTGCCGTGCCCGGTGTTGTAAGCGTATTTGTAGGGCAAGACCTCGTCGAGGTTGGGGGCCGTGATGCCGAGCTTCAGGGTCGGGCTGGCCATGTCGACCGTGGCGTACTTGCCGCACACATAACCGCCGTCGATGAGGTGGTAGAAACCTTCCTTGCAACGCGGGTTGGTGCTCTTGATGACCTTGGGGTCGACGGGGACCTTGGAGCCCAGGCGAATGTAGCCGAGGCGTTTGTTGGAGAGGTCGGCCTTGGCGTAGACGGGCGTTTGGACGGCGAGGGCGCCGAGGAGCGGGCCCGTGTAGGGCGCGTCGGCGTCGGGCTGCTCGGGGGCACCGGCGTCCTCGCTGCTTTCGGCGCTGGCGACCGCGCTGGGCACAGCGGAGGGCGAGGGTGGCGCGAGGTGCGGCAGTGCGCTGTTGGATGTGACTTGCGTTACTCGCGTAGGGGCCGCCGTGGTTTCCGTTGTCTCCGTCGCCGAGCCGCTGCAGCCGCTCGACCACGCGAAAACGCCCGCCACGGCCGCCGCAAGGGCGAAGCCCACCACGCTGGCGATGAGCCCCGACGGCTCGCCGGAAAGCGGAGCTTTTTTGGACGCCGCTCGCGGGCGCGCGTTCCGCTCCTTTATCCGGGAGTTTTGGGGGATTTTCGGCGAAACACTCATCGTTTGCGGGACCTTCTCGCGGTCGGCCTCTTCTACTAGCCGGTCTTTGGGGGATTGAGCCACTTCTCTACCGCCCGAACGCCGCCCGTGCCGCTCCCCGTTCGTGGCTTTAGGCGAAATGCGTTTTTTGTTGCATGGATTAGGCTCGCCTCGTGGCCAAACGCGCGCGCGCCGATTCCAAGAAGTTCTGGCGCAGCGCCGTGTTCAAGGCCCTCGTCGTGTCCTTCGTGCTGCACGCGCCGCTGCTCCCCAACACCCTGTTTTCGTGGGTGGAGCTCATGTTCTCCACGCCGCCGCCGGAGGCCGACGAGCTCGATGGCGACGTGATTATCCCGATCGAGCTTGATTTGCTCGGGGAGCCGGGCGCCGCTCCTGCGGCCGCCAAACCGGCGCCCTTGCCGGAGCACGACGTGATCGCGGGGGGAGAGCCTGTTCAGGCGCCTATCGTCGCGCCCACCGCAACCGCCGCAGCCAAACCGTCGAAAGACGCGGGGGTCGACGCCGAGGCGGATGCGGCCACCGCTGCGGATGCGGGAGATGGGGGAGCGAACGATGCGGCGGACGAGCCCCACGACGCCGGCGAAGTGGCTGACGCGACGGACCTCGACGCGGAGACGGACGCGAGCGTGGATGCGGAGGCCGGTGTGGGCTTGCTCGACCCGTTGGCGACCGCGGGGGACGTCTCGAAGGTGCCGATCCGCAGCTCGAACGTGCAGATCATGATCGCGGCGGATGTGCTGCGAACTCATCCGCTCGGCGCTGAGTTTTCGCACCTTTTGACTTCGATTCCGCAATGGAAGGCGTTCTTCGAGGGCTCGGACATCGATCCGATCAACGACGTGAGCCACGTGCTCATCGCGGGACCCCAATTTCGTGATGCGAGCCGTGTGACCGCGGTGCTCGAGCTCTCGGTGGGCGCCGACAAGATGCGCGCGGCCGTCAATCGCATCCTCGCCAAGAGCGATCCGCCGGGAGAATGGCTCACAGACACCAAGCTGCCCGTCGCACGAGCGCGCGTGGGCGGGGCCGACCGGCTCTTCGTTTTGTTCGCAAAACAGCGCATTTTGATGGTGGTGCCGCTGGAGGCCAAAGCGCAGATCGCGGGGCTCCCGGAGATCAAACCGTTTCCCAAGTCGACGAACGTGGGGATCATCGCGTCGACGATCACCCCCGCGAAGGCGCTGCGCGAGGTACCCCTCAAGATCCCGGGCTCGCTGACCAAGCTCGTGGTGGTGCTGATTCCCACCAAGGACGGCGGTGCGGACGTGGAGATCGAAGCGACGGACGCGTCGGCGGAGGAGGCCGTGCGGAGCGCACGCGATCTCAACGCGCAGATCGATGCCGTGCGTGTGATTTCGGTGTTCGGGTTTCGCAGAGAGCTCTTCGCGCCCATCGTTTTTGCGGCGGAAGATGCGCGAATCCGCGCCAAGACCCATGTCTCGAGGTCTGAGATCGCCTACGTGATCGGCACCTTTCAGCGGACCTTCGAGGCGCGCCAAAAGGCCGAAGAACAAGCCAAAGCCGACGCTGGACGCCCGTCCGACGCGGGCGCCGCCTGGCCGCCGTCGTCGGGCTCGCGATCACCCCTCCGTGCCCCGCGTGACGCGGGGCGGCCCGACGCCAGGTAGCCGTGCGAGGCGCGGCGGGGCAGGTGATTGAGCCTGCGCCAAGTGCGTTGCATAAGTCGCGGAAGACTGGCCTCCCAAGCGGCGTTCCTGTAATTCGCACCCGCCCCCGATGCCCGATCCTTCTGTCCACGCCGTGCTCAGCGAGCTCGCCCAAAACCCGCGAGGGGATGACCTCGCGCGGCTCGTGCACGCCGTGGCGTTCACGATGGCGGATGAGCGTCGCGTGGGGTTCGACGGGGGGCTCGACGAGGCCAAGGCGGTCCACGGGCTGCGCGACGAGGACGGCCAAACGAGCCTGGGCAACGTCTTGACCGCGCTTGCGCGACCCGATGGCCACGGTTCGTCCACGCGGATCTTGCTCGGCGCGTTGCTCGCGCGGGGCGTCGCGCTCTCGCCGCCCGCCGGCCCCGAGGCTGAAATGAAGGTGGCCGAGACCTTGGTGTGGCTCGCAGCGCACACGCCGATGGACGCGCTTGCCGCCCTCGACGCGGCGTTGGGGGAGGGCGCGAAGGGGCTCTTCGTCTCGCTCGCGGCGCTGATTCGC
>CAYLJT010000508.1:0-6587 GCA_964383995.1 uncultured Polyangiaceae bacterium | reverse complement strand
GATCCGCAAGCCTCTCGCGAGGGCTTGTCTTTCCAGGCGTCGACCTCTGCGCCGCCCCCTTCGTGGCACTTCTGGCAGTTGGAGAGGACGGCCGGGAAATCGGCCTTCCACCATTCGTGCTTCGCGTTCTGGTAGCCCCAAATGGCGTATTGGCCGTTGTCCGCCGATTCATCTTGCGGGGTGGTCGGGTTGTCCCAGACCGTGTCGTCCGGCCCTGGAATCGTGGCAAGCTCGCCGCCCGCGTGGATCTTGTGGATCATTACCTTGAAATCGAGCGACTCGCCGCTGTGCGGATCGACGCTGCCGGGCGCATGGCAGGTGACGCAGTTCTCGACGCTGCGGCGGTCACCGCCGTGGGCCGCGAAGCTCGGGCCGTGGCAGGTCTGGCAGGTGTCGGTTTGGATGATGTCTCGGCTCTCGGTCGTGGCAAGGTCGGAGCCGTCGGGCACGAAATCGAACGAGGCGTCTGCGGTGGCGCCCGTGCTGCCGCCGATCATCAGCGAGACACGGTGCCGGACGCCCTGTTCGTAGGCAATGGGCGTGGCGGAGACGGGCGTCTTGATATCGGACAGGTTGGTGGCAAACACGTAGCTGTACGAACCGTCGCCGTTGTCCATCAGCGCGCCGTTGTTCTCGCGATAGCCCTGATCCGCGGCCGTTCCGTCGGGGTTGGGCCAGTCGCCGTTGGCCGAGTCGCTGACCGTTTGCGCTCGGTAAATGTACGGGATCCAGCGGTTGAACGCTTCGCCGGCGGCGGGGGGCACAAGTTTGGCGATGGACGCCGAAACGCCAGCGACACCGATCACGGGACTACCGTCCGTATCCGCCAACGTGAAGTCGACGATCACCGTCCCCGCGGCGTCGGCGGTGGCCCCCGTGATGGTCGCCAGCGCCGGAAACACACCGCTCTCTTCGTACGCTTCTTTCAGGAGCACCTCCCGACCGTGGAACAAGGTTAGGTCGACATTGCCGCCGTTCTCCCCGTTGGTGCCGTTGGTGCCGTCGGTGCCGTTGGTCCCGTTGGTGCCGTCGGTGCCCTCGCCATTGGTGCCGTCGGTGCCGTCCCGGCCGTCTTGGCCGTCGGCGCCATTGATGCCAATGCCGATTTTTCCCGCGGGACCTTCACATCCGGCCAGAAGAACGGTGCCGCCAAAGAACAGCGCAGCCCAGAATTTGGATGTCGGTGCCATTTGGCGAAGCGATTCGGCAGGATCGGTGCCACCCCAGCGAACAGGTGTTCCGCTGCGAATTGGCACCCCCCGAGCCGGCCGTCGCTCCGCCTCGGCGCAAGTTCTGCGGCGCCACGCAAGGTCGTCGGGGCGATGTGAAAACATCGAATGGTGAGCGCGCCTTCGGGGTACATTCCAATGTCGACGTTGGGTGTGCAAGGCAGGGCGGCCGAGAGGATCCCGCGATGACCCTTCAAGCATCGGAATTCGAGCTCCTGGAAGACGCGCTCTGTGCGGCGGCCACGGAGCTTGGAGAGCTCACCAAGGCGTCCGGCGCGGGCCGCCGCGAGCTGGAAGCCTTATTGGCGGAGAGCAACGCGAAGCTCGTTGACGCGTTGACCCGCATTGCAGAGCTGGAAAGCGCGCGGGCCCGCGACGCTGCCGCGGCGGGCGAACGACTCGCGGCGCTGGTCGAGACACGCTCGAACGCCATGCGCGAGCTGCTGGCCGCCGTGGAGCAGGCGGCCGATTTCATCCGCAAAGAGAAGGACAAAACGAAGGGCGAAGAGGCCCAGCGAAGCGCCGTGGAGCAGGAGTTGGCGCTCGTGCGCGCCGAGCTGAGCGACGCGCAGCAAGCCCTCGATGCCCTCACGCGAACCTACGCCGAGGCCTTCGCGGAGCTGCAAGAGCTGCGTCCTCGCGTCAGCGCGCTGGATCTCGAGCTGCAAGAGGCGAAGGCCGAAAACGCTGCACAAGAGGCCGAAGGCGAAGACGTGCGGGAGGCCCTCGTCGCTGCCATGTCCGAGCGCGACGGAATGAAGAAAGAGCTCCAAAGCGCGCGGACGAGCGCGGACCGTGGAAATGCCCAAGAGAGCGAGCATGCCGCGGCGCTCGCGGCCAAAGATCGTGAGCTACGCAACTTGGAAGCCGAGATCGCGGCGATCCGGGCCGAAGCCAACGACGCAAGAGCCCAAATTGCCGCGCAAGTCGCGGCTCTGACGGACGCGCGCGATGAAGGACGCGTGACGGAGCAAAGCCTCGCCCAGCACGTGGCCGACCTGGCCGAGGCCCGCAGCGAAGCCGCCCTCGCAAAGGAGCGCGCGGACGAGCAAAGCATCGAGCTCAACACGCTCCGGGCGGAGCTGGCGCTGGCGCGATCCGAGTTGGCGAACCTCCGGAAAGACGGCGCGAGCCAGGCCGACCTGCGGGAGGAGCTGACCAGGGCGCAGGCCGCGCTAACCGAGCTCACCAGCCGGCTGGTGCATCCCACCAATCCGCCTCCCCCGGGCGAGGTCGAGGCTGCGATGGCGCGCATGCGCCAACCCACGCCCCAACCCCGTCGGACGACGGGCCCGGCCCGCTCGCTGACCGCGTACTCGATGCCGGGGTCCGAGATTCCAACGGAGCGCCTCGGAAGCCAACCCCCTCCGGCCCGCACGATGACCGAAAAAGGCCGGCGACGACGGGGCTCATGAGCGGTTCGTTGGGGATCGTGCTGCTGATCGAGCGGCCGGGAGCGTTTCTCGACGCCCTCGTCCAGGCCGTCGCCAACCTGGGTGCGGAGGCACGCACCAGCGAGACGGTGCTCGACGCCCTGGCGACCTTCGATCTCGGGCCGCGCGCCATCGCCGTCGCGAACGACGTCGGACCCCCGGGGGCGGGCGCAATTTGCCGCATGGCGCAGCGCAAATTACCGGGAATTACCGTGCTTCTGCTGGCCGACGCGGCCGCCGAGGACGACGCAAAAAGCACAGCCGCGCAGGACGACGGGACCACCAAGGCGACCCAGGTTGTGTCGCGCGCGCTTGGCGCGCGGGCCATCGGCGCTCTGCTGGTGCCCGACGGCATCCCGGCCCCCGCCCTGGCACAAGCGCCCGCAACGGTCGAGGCCACGGGGGAGCCATCGCCGCAAACAGGGCCAGATCCTAGGCCTCCCGCGGAGACCCTCGAGCCCGAACCGCCGCCTTCCACAGAAACGGCCGCGCGCCCGGCCAGCGGCGCGAGCCTGGCGTTCGCGCCCGAATCGGTTGTCTCCTCGGCCAGCGACGACCCCGCCGAGCCCCCACCCTCGATCAGCGGCCGAAAGCGCTCGGGAAAGAGCGGCCGCCACGCCAAGGTCGGCGGTGCGGCCAAGCGCGATCGGCGCTTCGAGGAGGTCGAGCACTTGGTCGAGCGCGGCGCCTGGGACGACATCGCCGACAAGCTGCAACCCTTGGCGGAGGCCGACAACCTGCCGCCCCGGCTGGCGCTGCTCTACGCGATCGCGGCCAAAGAGAGCGCCCGCGAGGGCACGGCGGCCAGCGCGGATGCCGCTGCCATTCGGGCCGTGAGCCTGCTCTTCGACGTGCAGACCGATAGTCCCGCCGCCGTGCTCGTCGCAAAACGCGCGCTCCGACGCAACCCGGCGGCCTGGGCCACGCGGCCCGCCCCGACCGCGGGCGTGTCCATCGCCTTCGCGGTGACCGTTGTCACAATTGTAGGCTTCATTGCATTTTTGCTCGGCTCCGGACGACTGCAGCTCTTCTAATTCGGCGCCTTCGCGTCAAGGCGCGGCGCCCGGCCCCTTGCGTCGGCTTAAGGACTCCCGGATGATCGGCCACGCGTCGAACACCGTGATGATCTTGCAGCACCGCGTCCGAGGAGGGTTCATGCACCGCAGCCTTTTGCCCTGGAGCTGGATTTTGGCGTCGCTCGTTATCGTCGTTGGCTGCGGCGGCGGCGACGAAGGCAGCCCCAAGCCGGGGACCTCCGCAACAACGGCCGGCTCGGGGGGTCAAGGGGGCATGTCGACCGGAGAAGGCGGCGACCTGACGACCGTGGGTACCGGAACGGGTGGCGCGGGGGAAGGCGGCTCCATCCCGATGGACGTGTGCGTCGGGATCGAGTGCCCTCCCGATCAACACTGCGAAGACGTCGCCGGCACGGGCACGTGCATCAACAACACCTGTGACATGCTCAATTGCGGCCCCACAGAGGTCTGCCAAAACACCGCGGGAGGCGGGGCGCAGTGCGTGGACATCAGTTGCTCGACGGACGCAGATTGCCCTGTGAGCCAGTTCTGCAATGGCCTTGTGTGCATGGACGACACCTGCATCAAAGACACGCGCATTTGCATGAATGACGTGCTCCTCGAGTGCGCGGCCAACGGCTTTGCCTATTTGGTTCAATACACCTGCGGCAGTCAGGCCTATTTTTTGAGCACCTGCGTGGAAAACGGCGCGGGCGACGCCTGGTGCGGCTGTGAGGACGACTGGGACTGCCCTGGATACACGGCGTGCGAAGGGGGCAAATGTGTCGGCACCGGCGCCGCTCCCACCTGCTCTCTGCCCCCGGAAGACTTTACCAACGTCCTACCCGTCAACGAGATTCAGTGGGGCGGCACGGGCACGGCCAACAAAAACGCTGTAAACGCGCCCTTTCCCAGCTCTTCGCAGGTGAGCGCCGTGCCCATCGTGGCCAACCTCGACGACGACAACGGGGACGGCAAGATCGACGAGGCCGACTTCCCTGAAATCATCTTCATGACCTATTGCAACTCCGACGTGAACTCGAACGGCATTGTCCGCGCGATCCACGGCGGCGGCCCGAACAAGGGTAAAGACTACTTCGCCACCTGCGGCGGCACGGTCTGGCACGAAGGCGACGACATCGCGATGAGCTGCGCGTGCTCCACCGCGGAGGGCAACTCCGTGGGGACGCTGGCCGTCGGCGACATCGACTACGACGGTGTGCCCGAGATCGTGCTCCCGAACGAGAGCACGGGATTCACGATTTTGGACAACACGGGTGTCCAGATCTTGAAGGTGACAGGGCAGCTCTCAGGCTACAACGACTCGGCGGTGACCCTCGCCAACCTCGACGGCGCGGGGTTCGTCGAGGTGATCATCGGCAAAGACGTGTTCCAATTGGAGGACGACGCCAATGGCGTGCTCTCCCTGGTCAACACGTTCGATGGCACGCTCAACGTGGGCATCAACGGCCAAGGTCCGGTCTCCTGCGTCGCCGACGTGGCGGGCGGCTCGGAGCAGGAGATCATCGCCGGAACAACGGTGTACCGCATGCCCCCGCCCCCCGCGGGGGTGGCGAATCAGGCCGCTTGCCCGGTCGGCGCGGCCGATAACTTCTGCAAAAAGCTCTTGACGGTTGTCTGGGACGGCCAAACCGTAAACGGTTCGGCTGCCCTGCCCAATGCGCAAAAAGACGGCTTTTGTGCCATCGCGGACGTGCTCGGCGTCGATCCGGTGGCTGCGCCGAGCCCCGCGAACCCCCTCGACGGCAAGCCCGAGGTGATCGTGGTCGGGGAAGGCTACCTGATGGTCCTGGAGGGTCAAACTGGCACTCTCCGGCGTTTCATCGATCTCAAGCTCGGAGCCGACGGCGGCGCTCCCAACGTGGACGACTTCGACGGCGACGGCTTCCCGGAGGTCGGCACGGCCCTCGGTACGAGCTACGTCATGATGGATTTCCAAGCCGTGAGCGCGGCTTGCCCCGCGTGGACCATCTCGTTCAACGACGCCCAGTCAGGCCTCCAAGGCAACCCCGCCCGCACGCCCGGCGGCGCCTGTTTGGCCGACGCCGACTGCGCCTCAGGGGCCGTGTGCAACAAGACCCTTGGCCAATGCGTGTGCCTGCACAATGGCTGGCTCCGCACGACTGAAGACGACTCGAGCCGCGTCACGTCGTCGAGCGTGTTCGACTTCAACGGCGATGGGGCGGCCGAGGTGGTCTATAACGATGAGTGCTATTTCCGCATCTACGACGGCAAGGGCGGAGACGTCCTGTTCAAGAGCAACTCGCCGAGCCGCACCCGCATCGAAAACCCGGCGATAGCCGACGTCGACAACGATGGAAACGCCGAAATCGTCTTCCCTTCGAACAACGAGAACAGCGCCTGTTCGACGGGCGTGAACTACCCCAACGGAATCGCGGTGTGGGGCGACGCCAGCGACTCTTGGGTGAGCGCTCGACGCATTTGGAATCAACACGCCTACCACGTCACCAACGTGACGGAGAGCGCCATGATTCCCGTGCACGAGCCCGAGAGCTGGCGAACGTACAACGGCCGCGTGTACAACACCTACCGCTCCAACCCGCGCAACTACAACGTGGCTCCCGATCTGACGGTCTCGGGCATCCAGGTCTCGTCCCCCGACGCGACCTGCGGCCAGCTCTCCCAAGACATCGACATCACGGCCGAAATCGAGAACAAGGGCGATCTGCGCGTCGGGCCGGGCATTGTCATTACCTATTACGGCGAATGGACGGGCCTCGGGCTCAAAGAACCGCTCTACATCGACGCCGCCCAAACCCCGCTCGCGACGACGCTGCAAACGAACCTCGACCCCGGCGACTCCATCCTCATCACAGCCAGTTACTCGGCCGTGTGGAACTCACCAGGCGTGCTGCCCGACAAGGTCC
>CAYLJT010000507.1:0-6591 GCA_964383995.1 uncultured Polyangiaceae bacterium | reverse complement strand
GATGGCGTCGCCGATGAAGCCGATGCCGGCTGCGTGTGCGCCCCCGCGGCGACCATGCCTTGCTACGACGGCCCCGATGGAACGTTGGGTATCGGTCTTTGCGCCGAGGGCGTGGCCACCTGCGATGCGAGCGGCCTGAGCTGGGGCGCCTGTACGGGCGCCATCGTGCCGGTAGCCGAGACTTGTCAGAACCTGACCGACGACGACTGCGATGGCAAGGTCTGCGCAGCCCCCATCTGGGCCAAGTCATTCTCCAGCGCCGACGACGATCAACTCGTGGCCATGGCCGCCGATGCCACCTCCGTCGTGCTGGTGGGTCACTCGACAGGAACGCTGGATTTCGGCGCCGGACCGCTGTCCGGCGCAGGCCTTGAAGACGCCGTGATTGTCAAGGTCGACTTGAACGGCGACCTGCTCTGGGCAACGCGCCTGGGCGGCGCAGCGGCCGAAAAGGCCCGCGCAGTCGACATCGATTCCCTTGGAAATGTCGTCGTGGTGGGTGAGTTCGGGGCGCAGCTCGACGTGCAAGGAACGACCCTCACCGCCTCCGGAACCATCAACAGTTTCGTCCTCAAGTTCAACAGCGCGGGCGTGCTCCAGTGGGCCAAGGCCCTTGGATACTCGGGGAATTCGCGCGCCACCAGCGTCTCGGTCGACTCCTTTGGGCGCGTGCTCGTGGCAGGAACGTTCGACGACAAGCTCGTCTGCGGAGGCGTGCCGGTCCCCTTCTGCCATATGTCCGCGGGCCTGGAAGACGCCTTCGTGGCGGCCTACAACGGGGGAGGTGCCGAGCTATGGAAGGCGACCATCGGAGACGCCGGCGTGCAAACCGGCACCGCCCTCGTAGCCGATCCGAGCGGCACGGTGTACGTGGCTGGAAAAACGTCGGGCGCCATTGACTTCGGCAACGGCGTCGCGGCAAGCCCGCCGGCCGGGGTCACGAGCTTGTGGGTCGCCAAGCTCAACGCCAGCGGCGACGGGCTCTGGGTCAATGTCCCCGGAACGATGGGAACCAGCGAGGTTCAAGCCCTGACCCTCGGAACGTCCGGTGAGGTGTACGCGGTAGGCGACCTGAACGGTTCGCTCGACCTCGGTGCCCTCGGACAAGGTACTTCGGTGGGCCTCAGCGACGCCTTCTTGACGGTCTTCTCCGACCTCGGCGTGCCCATGGACCTCCGCACGTACGGCGCCGCTGGCAAGGTCACCTCGCCGCTGGCCGTGGCGCGCGCGGGAGGCGGACTGGCGATCACGGGCATCACGACAGGCGATGTGGACTTTGGCGGTGGCTCGCTCCCCAGCATCTCCCCGCTGGGTGCCAATGGCTTTCTCCTCGTGCTCGACAACATGCGCGCGCACCACTGGAGCCGTATCTACGGCGGCGCTGGCGGGGTCGCCGGGCGAGGGGTAGCCCCTTCCCCGGACGGAGGGCTGTTCGTCACCGCAACGGTCGACGGCGACGTGGACATGGGCTTGGGTCCCTTGGTCGGACTGGGCGGAAACGACATGGTCGTGGCGCGCTTCGGGCCTTGACGTCTGTCCAGAATCCTACCTGGAAATCCTGACAGACGAGGTCGACCGCTAGTACGTCGATTCCGTTGAAGCGATGGGTGAGTACAAACAGCGTAGAATCGACGTACTAGAAATTCGCGGAGCGAATTTGGGTTTGGGCGAAGCCCAACGAGACCGAGCTAGTACCGCGATGGGCGGCGCAGCCGCCCGTGCGAAGCACCCATCGTTTCGATGGAAGCGCGGTAGCGGGGCCGCGCGGCACCTTCGTCGAGCTCTTGCCTTCCGGTTCGGCGCGCGTGTCGCTCTCGGTCTTTGGGCGGGACGTCGAGATGGAGCTCCCGGCGAGCGACCTCACCACCTTTGCCTTAGCGGAACGGTCGGCATCGAAGGACCGGATCCGTTCGGTATTTCGCGATACAACCGAAAAAAAGACATGTTTGACGCTTGACGGGGGCCGCCGCGAAGCGGCCTACTCTCCGATCATTTCTACGGAGAGAACATGAGCACTCGAACCCTCTCGGTTTGCCAATTGGCGCTCTTCTTCCTGGGGGCGGCGCTCGCCGGCTGCGGTGACAACCAGCCCGACGACGCCCTCGCTGGGCGGCTCGGCAGCGCCGAACAGGCCCTGACTTGCGTGAACCTCGGCGCACCCGTGACAGACGACGCGGTGCTCGCGTTCGATCCTACCGACGCCACCAAGGCCGTTGCAAACTTCGGCACGGCGCCGATCTTTAATGTCGGGACCTTGGGAACCACGCAGCGACAGGCCCTCCTGCGCTTCGATCTGGCCAGCATCCCCGCGGGCGCCACCATCACCTCGGCATCGCTGCAGCTCACCAATGCGTCCAGCATCGGCGCCGGCCCCGTGAATCTGCACCGCGCGACGGCACCCTGGGTCGAGACGACGGTGAGCTACGCGTCGTACGGAAACGCCTTCGACGCGACCGTGTTGGCGAGCTTCAACCCCGCGACGGCCGGCACGACGATAACCCTTGACGTTACACCGCAAGTCGCGGCGTGGGCATCGCTCGCCCAGCCGAACCATGGATTTTTCATCGACGAGCCTACCAACGGACGCGCCGGGCTCGGATCGAGCGAAGCGTCTTCCCCTGCTACCCGGCCCGCGCTGACGGTCTGCTATGCACCGACGACGTGCAGCAATGGCATCCTCGACGGCAGCGAGACGGGCATCGACTGCGGGGGAAATTGTGCGCCCTGCGCCAACCCCTGCGCCAACGTGACATGCACTGCGAGCGATGCCTGCCACGTGGCGGGCGTCTGCAATCCGAGCACTGGAATTTGCTCGAACCCTGTCGCGCCCTGGGGCACCGCGTGCGACGACGGAAACGCCTGTACGAACGGGGATAGCTGTCAATCGGGCACGTGCGTCGCAGGAGCACCGCTGAGCTGCGCGCCCGCCGATGCCTGTCATACCGCGACCTGTGATGTAGCGCTCGGCTGCGTCAATACCGCGATTTCGTGCGATGACGGCGTGGCCTGCACCATCGATTCCTGCGATGTCGCCGCGGGCTGTGTGCACGACGCCTCGCCTTGCGAAGGTCTGGTGAATGGCACCTTCGACAACGACCTGAGCGGGTGGAACGTCTTCGATCCGAACCCTGGCTACTACTGGGGTCTGCGCAGCTACCCTGACAACGCCGTGCATGGCGGCGCGTTCTCGAACGGGATCACCGACGGCGGGAACATCTGGCAGATTGCGCCGGTCGACGCGTCTGCCCACACCAGCATCCGTATCCGCGTCGACGTACGGCGGATGTGGCCTGAATACAGTGGCTCGCACACGATCCGGATCCTGACCGGCACGGCCCCCAACTATGACCAGATCGTGATCGGCACGCACCAGTTCCAGCTCGGGGGCTTCAGCGAACAGAGCGCCCTCAACGGCGTAACGACGACGCCCCCGGGGGCCTGGTACGCGTACACCTCCGACGACTTCAAGCCCCTCTTGCCGCCCGGCACCACGTTCATTCGCGTCGAGCTTGCCATGCCGAGCGGCGCCGCGCGCTTCGATAACGCGCGCTTCGTCTTCGACGATCCTTCGGTACCTCAGGCGGGTGGGACGATCACCCCGCTCTCCGGCCAACGGCCCCTGACCCCGGTGTTCGCGGGGATCTGTACGGACGCCGATGGGGGCTGCGCGAGCTCGGCGTGGAGCTTTGGCGACGCGAGCACCTATTGGTACGACGGTCTGGACAGCTCGGCCACGGGAGATTCGCCGGCATTCACCTGGAATGTCCAGGGGCAATACCTCGTGAGCTACACCGTGGAGGATAGCCATGGCGCCGCGCGCTCGACCTTCCACACCGTCGACGTCATCGACGCACCGCCCCAGTGCGCGGCCTCGGCCACACCTTCCCAAGGCGCCGCGCCGCTGTCCGTGCAGTTCGCGGCGAACGCAACCGACGACGGCAACCTGGTCTCCTACGCGTGGTCGTTCGGCGACGGCGGCACGTCGTCGAGCGCGAGCCCAAGCTACGTTTACGCGAACCCCGGCACCTACCAGGTGTCCCTGACCGTCACCGACGACGCGGGACAAAGCGCCAGCTCGTCGACGATCGTGGTGGTGACCGGCCCGAACGAAGGGATTATCAATGGCACCTTCGACACCGGCGTCGCTGGCTGGGTCGTCGAGGATCCAAACCCCGGCTACTACTGGAGCTACCGCGAATATCCGGACGACGCTGTGCACGGCAATGCCCTCTCCAACGGGATCACCGACGGTGGCAAGGTCTGGCAAGTCGCCGCGGTGGACGCTGCGGCCCATGGCAGCATTCGCATCCGCACCGACGTGCGCCGCATGTGGCCCGAGTACGGAGGCGCCCACACCGTTCACCTGTTCACGGGGAGCGCGCCCACCTATGACCAGGTGGACCTCGGCACACATCAATTCCAGCTCGGTGGCTTCTCCGAGCAGAGCGCGCTGTCAGGCACGACGACCACGCCGCCCGGCGGCTGGTACGCCTACACCTCAGACGACATCAAACCGCTCTTGCCGCCAGGGACCACGTTCATTCGCGTCGAGCTTGCCATGGAAGGCGCGGCGCGTTTCGACAACGTGCGCTTCGTCTTCGACGACGCCACGCTGCCGCAAGCGGGCGGCACCATAACCCCGCTCTCCGGAGCGAGGCCGCTGACCCCGACCTTCGGCGGCACCTGCAGCGACGCGGACGGCGGTTGTTCGGCCTCCTGGTGGAATTTCGGGACGGCGAGCACCTACTGGTACGATGGCCTGGATGACTCCGCCACCGGCGACTCGCCCAGCTACACCTGGACCGTACAGGGTCAATATCTGGTGAGCTTCACGGTGGAAGATGCCCACGGCGCCGCGCGCTCGACCTTCCACACCGTCGACGTCATCGATGGACCGCCCACTTGCGCGGCGGACGCCAGTCCGCCCGTGGGGCCCGCGCCGCTTTCGGTGCAGTTCAGCTCGAACGCCAGCGACGACGGTACGATCGCGGCCTACGCCTGGTCCTTCGGCGACGGCGGCACCTCCACCAGTCCGGATCCGACCTATGTGTACGCGAATCCAGGTACGTACACCGTCAACCTCACGGTGACCGACGACGCAGGTCAGAGCGCGAGCTCGTCCACGGTGGTCGTGGTGACCGGCGCCGCGGAGGGCATCGTCAATGGCACCTTTGACGTCGACCTGGGTGGCTGGGTCGTCGAGGATCCGAACCCAGGGTATTATTGGGGTCTTCGCGCGTATCCGGACGACGCCGTCCACGGCAATGTGTACTCCAACGGTATCACCAGCGGTGGCCGCATCTGGCAAGTCGCGCAGCTGGACGTCGCTGCCCACAGCAGCGTGCGCATCCGCGCGGACGTGCGCCGCATGTGGCCTGAATACAGCAGCGCTCACACGATTCGGCTCACCACCGGGACGGCACCTTCCTACGACCAGATCCAGATTGGCGCTCACCAATTCCAGCTCGGTAATCTGTCGGAGCAAAGCGCGCTGTCAGGGGTCACTGTAACGCCGGCGACCACCTGGGTCTCGTTCACGTCGGACGACTTCAAGGCATTGATCCCCGCAGGGACCACGCTGATCCGCGTCGAGCTCGACTCTCCGGACGGCGCGGTGCGCATGGACAATGTGCGCTTCGTGCTCGATGACACCTCCGTGCCTTCCGCGAGCGCGAGCGCGAGCTTCGCCGGCGCGTTGGCGACGCTCAGCGGAACCTGCACCGACGCCGACGGTGACTGCGCCGCGAGCTTCTGGAACTTCGGTGACTCCGACTTCTACTGGTACGCCGACGGCGGCAGCGCGGCCTCCGGCGATCCGGCCTTCTTCCAATGGGCGAGCTCCGGAACCTACCTCGTCAGCTACACCGTGGAAGACCTCCACGGCGCGGCGCGCTCCTTCCTCTTCCCCGTCAACGCGCCGTAAGCCTACCCCACTCTTTGCAGCAGGGTGCTTTCACGAGCACCCTGCCAGGCCTACCCTCCGGTAGCGAGGTCCGGCTCAACCGCGTTTGGCAAGGGCCAACTGGGCTTCGAGCTCCGCCACGCGCTGGAGCGCCGCCTCCTTGGCGGCGCGCTCGGCCTCCTTGGCGGCGCGTTCGGCCTCCTTGGCGGCGCGCTCGGCCTCCTTGGCGGCGCGCTCGGCCTCCTTGGCGGCGCGCTCGGCCTCTTCCCGCGTCAGCCACCACGCCGTCAGGGCTTCGTCGAAGGCGATACGCAACCGGTTGCCTCCGTCGACGGCCGCGACGTAACCCTGCAACGCGGGGGACCAAAAAGGCCCTTCGCCCGCGTAAGCGCGCATCAGCTCGCCATCTTCACCTCGCAACCAAAGTTGAAGACGATGGGGACCCCCTTGAATGTGCGGCCCGGCGAGCTTGGGATCAAAAATCCACAGCTCCCGCGTGCCGCTCGCCGCGTAGCGGTCGGGAGCCGACGCGTAATCCTTCTTGGCGTTGTTGCTGCTAACCACCTCGACCGCCAGCGCCGGTGCCGCATGACCTGGCTTCCAGGTACAAAGGCTGACAAGCTCGTCCCCCTCGGGGGGGCGCGGCCGAAGAACACCGCGTAGGTCGCCGCGATCTGCTCTTCCGCCGT
>CAYLJT010000506.1:0-6594 GCA_964383995.1 uncultured Polyangiaceae bacterium | reverse complement strand
CACTCGAGCCGGAGCCTACGGCGCCCCGAAACGAGCTCCCAGAAAGGTACAGGGGTAACATCGTGTCTCTGTCGAACCCAGAAGGATGAGGTAAGGCAGCTGAATTTTGGGAAAGGACCAAGCGATGGACAGAGCGAATCCGAACGGACAACCACGTGTCGAGTACGCGGGGGGCATGTGCGCCGCCATTTTGCCACGCACCGATTACAACTTGACCGGCACCGCCAGCTCCGAGCAAGAAATTGTGCTCGCCAAGTACGTCGACACGCTGTCCATTGTCTCGGGCGTCTTGATCGTTCGTTTGTACTCCAAGGGTACCTTTACTTCGGGCGTCACGGTCGAGGTGGTCACCCAAAACGTCAGCTATGCCGAAGACGAGCCTCAAACCGTTTTCGCGGAGACAACCAACGAAACCACCGTAAGCTTCACCAGCGCCACGACGGCGCCGACCCTCCTGACCGCCGCGCTCGCTACCCCGATCGCGCGCCATATCCGGGTGCTCCTGCGCATCACGGAGCCCGCCACCTCCCCCGGACCGGCCGCGTTCGCCATCGGCGTCGATGTGTTGGGTCGTGACGCGTAACGATATCTGAGACAACTAGAAGATGGCCCTTACGTTTTCCAGGTGGAGGGACTAGCATGGCTGGCATGGACGGTTCGTTCGCAGGCCGTAGCGACCTCGACGCATTGGATGTGCTGCGGCACTACAACGTTAAGGTGGTTGGCGGAACGCCGCGCCAGGCCGTCCATGTCGTCGTCCATCCTCGACTGCGCCTAACCCTCAACGGCGCGCCCAGCACCCTGCAAGACGTCGACATCGAGCGGGCGATCGACACAACCGGGTGGCTATCGGGAGCTTTGCTGGTGCGTCTTCTTGCAAAAACGTCGTGGCCGACGGGCGCGTCTGTTGCGGTCATCGCGCGGCGGGTGAGCATCCCGGCCGACGCACCTAGCACGGTTTTTTCGGGTGGAACCATGGCTTTCGTGGAGATCCTTGCCGCAGCCACGGCCCCGCGCTTGTACGTGGCAGCGCTCAACCTACCCGTCACCAAAAAGGCAGCCATCACGGTTCGCCTCAACCAACCCGCCACCGCCGGCGCGGTTTCCATCGAGCTTGGGATAGAGCTCGTGGGAAGGACAGCCGCCCGCGGACCGCGCGACGCGCTCGACGTAACGCTTCGACCCCGCAGCGGAATCGTGGCCAATTCAGCGCCTGTACCGTACCGCGAAGCGTGGGGAGCCCGGGCGATTTCATCCATCCCAGCCAACCTGGCAAAAGGAGAAGACGATGGGACTTAACTGGGCTCCCTTTGTCGTCATCGAAGAGCTCACCTACCAGGGCGTGGTCAATGTGCATCAGGCCCTGTCGGGCCTTAGCCAGACCTACCGTATCATTTCCATCTCGGGCTACGATCACCCAAGCGACCCCCGCTTTGCCGTCATTTGGGCGGCCCGGCCCGCGGGCGCGCCCAAGCAGATCATCCAGGGCATCAACGGGGAGCTGTCCCATCAAGACTACTACGTGCAAGGCGCCGACAAGTATTATCCAGTGCTCGTCGGCGCCGTCGGCAAGAAAGGCTATCAGCCATTTTTCTTGGTGGTGGCGGAACACCGCGTTCCAGGTGGAGGCCTGATTATTGACCCTTACCCTATTCTCCTGGTAGGACTTTCACTGTCTGCTACCGACGCCGGAGCCAACCGTCCAAAGACGGGCGTCCACGTTCGCAACGCCCGTCTCGACTCGACGGCGGGCACTCTTGGCGGGGCCTACTCCAATGCCCGGCGCGGGATGTTGACTCCCAAGCTCGCCGCACCCCCCATGTTCGGCGTGGGGACCTCCCTGGCTCGGTACCGCGACGCCAATGGGCAGCTTCGGTTCGCGGCGACCTTCTTGCCACAACCCGCGGAGGGTTTCATACCGTGGGGAATGGATGTGGCCTACGACGATGCCGAAGAAAAGGTCAAGCGCGAGGCCTATGCCACCTCTCCGGCTCCCGTACGGCTCGAGCAATTGGTTCGCGTCCACGACGACGACTCGCTCGACGGCACCGTCCCACGATTCGTGCAGCTCTGGCACGACTCGGTGCTGCCAAACGGGTGGATTCCAACGCGCGACATGGACCAAGCGACTTACGAGGAGACCGTAGCCGTTGTCCGGACGTTTCAGGGCTACTATCCCATTCGACTCGATGTCTTCGACGAGGTTTCCCCACGACGTTACAACGTCATTTTTGCTCCTTCGGACGAACCTATCGCTCGAACCTTCCGAAAAAAAGTCAAGACGCCCGCATTCACTCCCGTTGTCCTGAACGAGCCGTCCGCCTTCCAGAACTGGGACACATGGGCGGAGACGCTCATGCGCGACAACGGTTTCCGGGGCATGCAGCTCGCCGTCACTTACGACGGAAGGCTGGTGTTCTACCGTGCCTACACCAGAGCTGAGCCGAGCTATCCCGACCTCCAGCTCGACACGTCGATGAACGTCGGAAGCATCTCCAAGGCGCTCACAACCATCGCGACCCTGCGAGTGCTCGACCAAGAAACGTCAACGCTGGACGAGCTCAAGCTGGCTTTGGCCCGCAACTATTGGGACGAGATGGAAATTTCCACGCCGCCCGGGGGCAACAATCCGCGCCTTCTCAAGCTCCAGCTTCAGGATCTCATCACCCAAACGTCGGGAATCGCCTTCAACTCGCTGACGGAGAGCGACGACATAGCTATTGCGACGGCAACCAACAAAGTGCTGCCGCTTTCGACCCTTCAGGCCTGGATCTATTTCCTCAACTTGGCCAGCATTCCCATGGTTCCGTTGGGACTCTCACCCATCAGCAAGATCTACGCATATCGAGGCATCAACGCCTTCCTCCTCGAACGGTGGTTGCAGAAAAAGACGGGCACCTACTCCGGCCTTGACGCCATGAAGGCTGCCCTTTTTAGCCCGATCGGGGCGACGCTCGCCCACATCAGCGACTCGGGCAGCGTGGGAGCCAAAGAAGCGATTCGGCACCGAAATTACATGGAAAGCGAGGTAAGCCATTTGCAAGACGACCTCGCGATTGGGCCCTCGGCTTACCGTCGCCGGTACATGGATCTTATCGCTCCCTCGGGGGGCTGGTCGATGCCAGCGGGCGATCTGGCACGCGTTGTCGCGGCCGTGGATTGGGGTAGCAATCCCGGACGCAAACCACTCCTGAGCGCACAGGGGATCGATCGGCTTGAGACGGTGCGGCCCTTCTTGGTGGATGCCGACAGCGGCAAGGCCATCCGGATCACCTACGGCGGGTTGTACGAAAGCCCCTGGAACGCGGTCGGGAACGTGTCCCTTTCCCACAACGGCGATATCGACGGTGGCCAGAGCCTCGTAGTGCGGCTGAACCAGCCGGTACTCGGCGCCGCGGTCGGCGTCGCCATGTTGTTTTCGGGGCATCTGTGCGGCGGCAACATCAACGGCTTCCGCGGGGCGGGCCCCGGGGATGCCCAGAGCCTCTTCATGAGCCTCCCTGCAACCTGGCCAGACTGGGACCTGTTCGGGAGCTAGCTCGGCGAACCGGCCACAAAGCGCAAGCAGGGACTTTGATCGACGGATCGGTCCTCCGATAGCATGCTATTCCCGCGGCGATCTGAATGACGGAGAACGGATATGCGCAGCACGACATTCACCTACCTGTTCCTTACCGCCGGGGCAGTGCTCGCGGTAGCTGCATGCACAGATAGCACGCGGTCGTCGAGCGCGGGCGACGGAGGCTCGCAAGGCGGTGGTGGAACGGAGTGCATCGGCAATTTTCCGGGTTGCATTCCGGGCATCGTTTACTCCGGCTTTTGCTATTGCCCGCCGCCCGGGGACGGTGATTCCCCGGGCGTCTGCGACGAGGCCGGCTGCAATGTTGACTGCCCGTGCGGGACCTCGTCATCGAAGGCCTCCTCGTCGTCCACCAGCGCAGGTGGCGACGGGGGACAGGGGGGCGATGGTGGCAACCAAAACAGCGGGGGCCAGGGTGGCGTCGGCGGTTCCGGTGGCGCGGGTGGCCGAGGCCAGGGTGGTTTCGGGGGTCGGTAGGGCGAGATCATGCAACTGCTCTGGACACGCATGCTCGACGCGCCCGGCTCAGTCGTCTCCGCATCGGCGGTGGGCGCGGACGGCGTGCTTTGGGTTGCCGGATCCATCGTAGGACCTACCCTCGTCGCGCTTGAGGATGGCACCAGCGTCGCCACTTCGGAGGGCCAGAACGCATTCCTTGCTCGCCTTTCTCCAGACGGCCATCTGACCTCCTTCGAGGTGGTCGACCAGCCGTCACCCGGTGGGCGCGAGGACGAAGCCGTTAGGATTGCGGTCGACGGGGTGGGCAGCACCTTCGTGCTCACGCGGCGAGCGGAGGTTGAACCGGAGACCGGGAGTCTTCGGGGTGTTACCTCGGCGTTCACACGCACGACGCTGGCGGGCGAAAAGACCACGTCCACTTTTCAGAATGCCTTGTTGCTTCCCGTGGACATGGTCGCCAGCGACAACGGCTCCCTTTTTGCGCTTTTTCATGCGGAAGCGACGCACACAGTTGTCCTCGGTTCGGACGTTCTTCCACCGCCTGGCACGCTGGTTGTCGCCCGCCTAGACAGTGCCGGAGCCGTCACCTGGGCACGTCGCTTGGGTAGTGAAACGACCCAGGCCACTGCCCTCGCGTTGGGGTCCTCAGGGACGATTTTCATTGCCTCCTCCGAACGGGACGCCGACGCAAGCTCGCTCATGTCCATTATCAAGGTCAGCGCGAGCGGAGACGTCTTGAAGAAGGCGCTCTTTGTCTCGGACCGAGGGGTGAAGCCAACGTACATCGCGACGTTCGGTCTCGACCAGGTTATGGTGGCCGGCTGCGCAGGAGGGGACGTCGTGGAGCAAGCCGAAGCGAGCTGGCTCGCGGACGATGAGAGCTCGCGCCGCGGGTTCGTGATGCGTCTGAGCGCGGACCTGGAGCGCGATTGGTGCCGCCAGCTTGACGGTGAGGGCCCAAGCTCCGTGACGGCGTTGGCGGTTGAACTGGACGGGACGCTGCATGCGGCGGGTCACTTTGCGGGCGGCCTGTCGTTAGGCGAAGAGACTTGGACGACCGCGGCTGTTGACGCGTTTGTCGTCCACATGAGCGCCGATGGGACGGTGGCCGCCGGACTCCTCCTTCAAGGTCAAATGGGCAGCACCTTGTCGGTACCGCACGCCATTCGCTCCGCATCAGATGGATGGTTGGTCGCCGGAGAAACGTCCGTTCTTGACCCGGATGGCGCGCACGAGAAGGGCTTCTGGTCGTGGATCGCAAGTTGAGGCGTCGCCAAAGGCAAGCTCAACAGCCCACGACGTGGATCGCCTTGCCGCCCACCTCTACGTCCCGCAAGGTAAGCTTCTCCGCCCACGACAACGTCTTTCGCAGGTCAAACAGCACGAGCCACCCCTCTTTCAAGCCCAGATGGTCCAGGTACCCCGAAGTCTGCTCGATGGCGTCGGCCTCCGTGCACTCGTCCCTGCGCAGCTTGACCTCGATCACATGCCGCTCGTCCTTCCAGAAAATGACCAGGTCGAGGGCGCCCCTTCCGAGACCATACTCGCGCTCGACGCGCCCTCCCCCGTTGATGATGCGCTGCAAGAACGCCATCAGCATCAGGTGCGGGCCCGCTTCCTGGTAAGAAAAACCCTGCGCCGCGAGGTGACCGTCTTTGCGCCAAAACTGTTGCCAATCTACCATCAGCTTGGTTAGGTTCAGCGCCCCATTGTCGCAGACATACCACGCGGGCTCGTTGGGGATCTGGCCCTGGTGAATTTGGGTCAGTGCCCATGGTAGCACGTCAAGGTAGATCGGATTGGCGACCTCGGCCCGGCCGTCGCGCACGCGAAGAATGCCTAGCTCCAACACATAAGCGAAGTCGTCGTCGACCTGGTCGCTCGCAAAACGCTCGCCCATCAGCATGGGGGCCAAAACTCGTCGCACGCGCGGCTCACCAAGCCTGCTGATCAGCGAGTCGATGTGTGACCGCCGCGCGAAGATAATCGCCTCTTTCGCCGCATCCACGGCTCTTCCGTGATGGCCACGCTCCTGTCCTTGACCTCTTTTCGGACCACCTGATCCGCAAGCGCGTTGCTGAGCCACGGGTGCCCCTGCCCCAGGTACGCGATGCGCTGCACCGCTTGGGGCCCAAAACGTTGTCCCGTTGCTACCGTGTGTTGCGCAAGCAGCTCAGCCACCTCGGATGCCTGAAAAGGCCCCAGGGTCAGGGCTTCCGACGTGATGTTGAACGGCGACGTGGTGCCTAGCCACCTGACCGCCCTTCGATCTTCCTCGGCCAGCGCGTAGTCGCGCACCTGCCGTTGACCTACCAGCGCGATACTGGATGGGAAGGGCGCGCGGCTGCGGTCGATGTAGCCTTGCCGGATCTGTGTCAGGAAGGAAACCATGGTTTCTCCCACCATGCCGTCGGCTTCGTCGAACAGCACCACCAAGGGCCTCTGGTCAAGCTCGGGGCGTAGGCAAAACAAGACCCACTTCCCGCCCATGCTTCGCCCCAGCTCCGCCGCCGCCGCCCACACGTAGCCACGTCGCCGCCCGCCTTCGGTGCCGT
>CAYLJT010000505.1:0-6596 GCA_964383995.1 uncultured Polyangiaceae bacterium | reverse complement strand
GGGTCTCGCCGACGAAGCCGCGCACGTGGAGGCTGCCGACGTGCCCTTCGCTCTCCGGGATCATCTTCTTTTCGAGCTTCTTTGCCACCGCGCCGCGGGCCGAGACAAGCTCCAGGTGGGGCAGGATCTCGGCCATCGGGTCGACGTGCACGCGGGCGCCGCCCACGGCGTGCAGCAGGTAGTCGGCGGTCTCGCCAGCGGGCGCGTAGGTGTGCGGATCGATCTGCGAGTGCGTGATGCTCATCAAGATCTCGCCCTTGGCGGCGCGCTCGGCGGCCCGCGCAAACATGCCCAATTGCAGGGGATTGAGGGCCGAGGGGTCTTCTTGCAAGTAGCCGCAGTGGAGGCCGTCGAGCAGTAGGATGGCGTCCAGATCGTCTTTGCCTTTGCGAAGCTCCAAGATGGTGGAGAGCGCGCCGTAACCCGCGCTCCACGACGAAAGCGCCAGGCGGCGCAGCTGCGGGTGGGCCAAACCGCGCGACAAAACCGCGTGCTCGATGGAGGTGAGCAGGGCCTCGAAGGTGCCGGGGACCGCGTAGGCGTCCTGGTAGGGCGCCGAGCCCACACCGAGGTTGACGACGGCAACCACCGCGTTCAGCCCGGAGACCTCGGCGCTCTCCTCGACCACGCGGGTGTTGCCGTGAAAGTGCAGGAAGAGGTCGTAAGCGCCGTCGGGCGAAGAAAACGTCTTGGGCGTGAACAGCACGCCGCCGGGGATCGAGGTGTAGCCCCCGTGGCGGACCTTGGCGTCCGCGCGCATTTCGGCCAAATCGCCCGGAGAAGTGGGCTCTTCGAAGGGGGCCTCGGGCTCCGTGTCGATGGCCTCCGGCAGAGGCGGAGGCAAGGGCGCGAGGGCCTCTTCTGGCAAGGCGGGGACCGCCGCCGCGAGGGGCTCTAGGCGCGCGATAACGGCCGACGACGAAGGATCGTCGGCGGCGAAGGCGCGCCGCACCAGCAGCGACGCCAGCAGCGCGACCGCGGCCAAAACGAAGGGCCAATAGCGCTCGGAGGCGGCCGTGCTCGGGCGTGGGCGAGATTCTTCGTACTCAAACGAAGTGACCGCCGGCGAGAGCGACGAGGGCGAGACCGAGACGGGCGGGGGCGTCGGGGTGGGCTCGACGCCATCGACCCAGAGGGGCCGCGGGGTCTTGCGCCGAACGTTCGCCGGGTGCCGCTTCACGGCCCCGAAGGGGTCACACCTTGTGCACTGGGGCCAAATTTACGGCGAATGCGGCCGGTCGCAGGAGCCCCCCCTTGGAGCCCCTCAATCGTCGGCGAGGACGATGATTTTGTCGTTCGCGGTGTAGGTGATTAGGCCGCTCTTCTTGGGGTTCACGGCGACGCCGTAGGCGGCGTCTGCGTCGGTCGCTTTGGCGGCAATGCGGTAGCCGATGGCCACCTCTTTGCGACGGCGCGCGGCCTCGAGGACGGTGTAAAAATCCAGCGGCTTGCCGAGCTCGACGTAGTCGCCCGCGGGGCGCAGATAAATCTCCGAGCCTTCGGCCGCGAACAGCTCGGCGAACACCTTCGACAGCTCCTTGTTCTCGGAGATTTGCGACAAGGCGAGGCTCACGAGCTTGTCGCTGACGATGAAGTCATCGGCCTTGGTGACCTCGGCGAGCTTGCGATTTTGGGCGTCGATCATCTCGCTGACGACGGAGGGTCCGGCGGCCTTGCCGCTCTTGTCGACGATGTCGCGCAGGTGCAGCAGCGTGACCAGCGTCTTGGCGTCGGCCTCCTGCACGTCGAGCTCGTCCGAGTAACTGAGCGTGATGATGTGATCGAAGCTCAGCGTATCGAGGGCATCGAGCACGGTGCGATCGGTACAGTCGCCATTTTGGAAGGTGACCTTCTGTTTGGTCAGCTCTTGGGACACCTCGGCGATGTCCGCTTCGGCGCGCTCGTGCTCCGCGACGACGAGCACGATGGAGCCCGGTGCGACGTAGTTTTCGAGCTCGCGCACGATCGAGGGACCCCGGCCGTTCCAGCCCAAAATGAGCGTGCGCTCGGCCTGCGGCGGTTGAGCGATGGGCTCCACGATGGCGCTCTCGACGATGGCCGGCTTCGGGCGATCGAGGGGCTTTACCGTGTCGTCGTCCTTGGAGATGACGATGACTTTGTCCCCGGAGCCGATCACCAGATCCGCCTCGGGATTGAGCAGGATGGCGCCGTCGGCGCGGCGCAGGCCAATGAGCGCCGAGTCTTCGAAGGCGAAGAGCGCGTCACCGAAGGTCTTGCCGGCGAGGTGCGCGACGTCGCCGAAGTAGATCTCATCGCCGTCGAAATCGAGCAGCTCGGTGTACACGACGGACAGCCCCGATTGGCGGCAGGTCTGCACCGTAATGCGGGAAATCAGCTCGCTGAAGAGCACGAGCTCGGCCTCGTCGCGGCCCACCATGCGCGCCGGGATCATGTTCTTGGGGTTGCGGATTTCGGCCACGATATGGAAGCGGTTGTCGCGCTCGCGGTTGCCGGTCAGCGCCAAGATGCTCTTGATGACGTGGGTGTCCGGGTCCTTCGTCTCGGGCGGCGCGATGATGATCACGCTGCGCGCTTCGGTCGGGTTCACGAGCTGAAGATCGGTGGTGTCGATGGGGTTGCCGCGACGACAGATCACCCGCGTGTTCTTGAGCTCGGGCACATGGGAGGCGATTTCGTCCTCCATCTCGACCTTGTCTGTCTCGGACAAAATCACCACGCTCGCGTCGCTGCGGCTCTCGTTGGCGATGACGAGCTCGCTCAAGATGGTGAAGACCTGGGGCGACCAGCCGAGGATCAGCGTGTGGTCCTTTTCGACCACGAAGCTGCGGCCCTTGCGCAGCTCTTCGAGCTTATTCTCCAGGCCGCTCGTGAGGACGCCGATGAAGGCGCTGACCACGAAGATACCGCCCATGGTGATGAACAACATGGCGGCCAAGAAGACGTAACTGCCGTCGTCGCCGCCCATCGTGCCGGGATCGAGCGTGCGCAAAAACGCCATCCACAGGACGTGGGCGAAGCCCATGGGCGAGCCGTCGTCGAGCTCGGGCTGCTCTCCCAACGCGGTGACGGCCACCGTGGTCACCAGGATGAGCACCAACGAGAGCACCCCCAGGCCCGCGATGAGCACGATGGTCCCCTTGGCCATCAGGTTGTCGAACTTGTACCGCGCCCTATCCCCGAACGTGACCTTCCGCATCGTGCGGGTCGTATCGTTGAGAGGACCTCATACTGTCAAGGGCCCATGAGGGGAACGAGCCCATCTTTATCGTTCAAGCCTTCTTGCCGAGACCCGCCAGAAAGACCTCGAAGCTCTGCGCGCGGGTCGCGTCGGGCCGCAGCACGCGGACCTCGGTGTAGGCCAGCCGAAGGCGCTCTTTCGCCTTGGGAAAGTCGCCTCCCATGAACAGCTTTCCTACGAAGGATGACCCGGGCTTGCCGAGCGCGAGGGCCACGCTCACCGCACGATCGAAGAGCTCGAAGCTCTTCGCTTGGTCCGTCATCCGATCCCCCGTCGTGGAGGGCGCCATGTCGGAAAGAACGACGTCGTAAGGCGCGAAGAGGGCCAGATCCTCGTTGGAGAGATCGAGGGCGTCGCCTTGGATGACCTGCGCATGGGGGCCGAGGGCCGCGCTGATGCCCTGCAGATCGACGGCCAGGACCTTGCCCGAGCCCCCGACCTTCCCGGCCGCGTACATCGACCACGATCCGGGCGCGGCGCCGAGGTCCAGCACGTGTTGTCCGGGACGCAGGAGCCGCAGGCGGCGGTCCATCTCTTCGAGCTTGAAGACGCTGCGCGCGGGAAAGCCCCGAGCCTTGGCGGTCATCGTGAAGGAATCGGCCTTTTTGTAGGTATTCGGTGATTTTTTGGCCATGAGTCAGGAGCCCGCCTTGGTCTTTTCGTCGGGCGCTTCGTCGAGCTTGGCGCCGACCATCTTGGCGCCCACGCGCGTCGCCCCCGTGAGCTTGGCGGCGGTCAAATCGGCGTCGCGCAGGTCGGCCCCGTCGAGCTTGGCCTCTTCGAGATCGGCCCCGTCGAGCTTCGCGCCGCGCAGCGAGGCGCGACCGAGATCGGCTCGCGTCATGCGCGCGCGGCTGAGCTTTGCGTTGTCCATCCACGCGCGACGCAAGAGCGCCCCCTGGAAATCGGCCTCGACGAGCGTCGCGTTGCGAAGATCGGCGCCTTCGAGGTCGGCGGACGTGAACACCACGCCCTCGCCTTCGGCGCGCTGCAACTTGGCGCCGCGCAGCTTCGCCTCGGAGAAGCGCGCCCCCGCGACGGCGGTCTCGCGCAGGCGGGCTTCGCTGAGATCCGCGGCCCCGAAATCGACCCGCCGGCACGAGGCCCCGACGAGCCCCGCGCCGCGCAGCGTGGCCTCGAAGAAGGTGGCGTCGTCCAAGTCCGACTTCTCCAGGATCGCCCCCGTGAGGTCGGAGCGCGCGAAGTTGGCGCGGGCGAGCTGCCCCCCCACGCAGCGCATTTTGGGCGCCGCGATGGCGGTGAAATCGGCGTCCTCGGCCCGAACGTCGTCGAGGCGGGCCTCGGCCAAGGTCGCCCCCCGCAAGGACGCAGCCGCGAGGGTTGCGCCGGTCAGATCGGCCTGCGTCAGATCGGCGCCGGAGAGCCTCGCATCGCGGAGGTTCGCCCGGCGGAGATTGGCGCGCGCGAGGGACAGAGCGGACAGATCGAGGCCGGACAGATCGGCCCCCGAGAGGTCCCAACCGTCGAGCAGCGCTCGCTGGGAAATGGCCGCGATCACCCGGGCGCGGGGGCTTTCGGGGTCGAGCTCTACGGGGGCGGGCAGCGCGCTCTGCAGAGGAGCCGCGAGGACCAGCGGGGGCGCCACGTTCGGCCGCTCTTCGAGGGGCTCGTCGGGGATGGTCTCGTTCGTTGGAGGTTCAATGATTGGAGCTTCAACGATTTGCGCGACGAGCCCGGCGTGCTCGCTTGGGGGAGGCCCCAGCAGGGGCGCGGGCGGTGGGCTGTCTCGGACAACCTCGGTCGTGGGCGGCTCCACCGTGCCTGGCTCGTCGACGACCTCGCCCGCGGAAGGACGCTGAAACGCCGCAATATCGGCCGTTTCTGGGTCGCTCACCGGGAGCGCCTCGGGCGCGGGCTCCACGGGGGGGCCCCAGGGTGAGCCGGGGATGGGCGCCGGGCTCGCTGCGAGGCCCAGCGGCGCCGCCACGGGAAACGGCGCCAGTGGCCGCGAAAGAGCCGCGACCAACGCCGGATCCAGGCGCTCCGTGCCCTCGTTGAAGGACGGCAAGAGGGCCGCAGGCGGGGGCTCGGTGCGCAGCGCGACGCGGGTCGGCCCCTCTTCGGCGCGACGCCGCAGCGCCACCTCGTCGATCGACGGAAAGCGCAGGGTTTCGCCCGCGATCTCGACGCCAGCGACGGCGGTGATCGCGTCGAAGGGGCAGGCCTCGGGGACCTCGGCGCTGCCACGAAACGTGAGCGACACGCGCTCGGCGTCGGTGTCGACGAGGACCGTATCGAGGGTCAGCGCGAAGGGGGGAAGCGCCTCGCGCGCGGGCGACGCCGTGTGCAGGCGCGCAAGGCCGCGAAGCACCGGCAAGCGCGTGCGCAGCCGCGGATGATCCGGGTGGACGCCGTCGAGCACGATCCACTCGCCGCCCACCAGGAAAGGGGCGCGCTGATCGGGGGCGCAGGGGACGAAGTAGGTCCAATCGAAGGTGTCGGGCACATCGAGGACGGGCCCCGGCACCACCGAAGGGCTCGCCGCCAAAAGGCTCCGCCGGGACAGCCAATGCTTGGAAATCGGCGCGAAACAGACGGGAACCACCGCGCCCGTGGGGTCCACGAGGTTCTGAAGTCGGTGGTCCCCGGGGTCGGCGCCCATGCCCACCGGGTTGGCCGCGAAAAACGGGCCGCCGTAGGTGCGCTCCCAGGCCAGGGGCATCTTCTCGAAGGGCGTCGGAGGTGCCGCCGGATGGGGTCGATCGCCGAAAACGAGGATGGATTTGTCGACCAGCACGACGTCGCCGACGACGAACAAACGCGCAGTCAACGAAGGGACCGCGTGCCCCCGCGGGGCGCGCGCGTGGCCCACGAGCATCACGGCCGCGCACGGCATGTGGGGCGCAAGATCGGACGGGCGGAGGATGGACGCGGGGGTCGTCGCGTGGCCGGGGAGCTCGCGCGCGTAGACGGGCTCGGGTCCCACCGGCGTAGCGATTCCCTCGGGAACCAGGGCAAACGAGGCTTTGACGACGACGGTGACGCGCAGCGCGCGGCCGAATCGAAACAAGCGTGTTGCCGCGGTGGTCGCACCGAGGGCAATCGCGAAGATGGGGGGGCGCTCCGGCTCCACGGTCCGAACGCTATCGGAAGGCCGGTGCAAGGTGGGAGATGGGAACGCTTACTTTTTGCCGCCGCGCTTTTTCACCGCGCCGCGCACCGTGACGAGCTGGTTCTTGGAGCCGGGGATCGAGCCCTCGATGAGCACGAGGTCGTCTTCGGCGATCACGCGCGCCACCTTGAGGTTGTGCGTCGTGGTGGTCTCGTCGCCGTAGTGGCCCGGCATTTTGAGGCCCGGGAGCGTGCGACCGGGGGTCATGTTGGTGCCGATCGAGCCGCCGTGGCGGAAGTACTC
>CAYLJT010000504.1:0-6600 GCA_964383995.1 uncultured Polyangiaceae bacterium | reverse complement strand
TGGCCTTCGCGGACCTGAAGAACGACTACATTTTCCGGCGCATCTTCGCGACCCACCCCGACATTCTTCGCCGCCTGCTCAACGACTTGTTAGCGCGCAAAGACGCCGAGACCATCGAGCACATCGAATACCTACCACGCGAGCAGCGGCCCCTGGTGGAGGGGGCGAAGCTGTCGATCCTGGACGTCCGCTGCAAGGACCGCGCGGGCACCACCTTCGTCGTGGAGATGCAGCTCATTCACCACCCAGGCTTCATCAACCGCGTGGTGTACAACGCCTGCAAGGCGTATGTGGGTCAGCTCAAAGAGGGCGAGTGGTTTACCAAGCTGACCGACGTGGTAGCCATCTCGATTTGCAACTTCGAGCTGTGGCCCGACGAAAAGCAGGACCAGCGCGGGCTTGGGCGCGTGCCGATGCTGAGCCGCTGGAACATGACCGAGCAAAGCGCCAAGAGTCCGGGCCTGTTGCAAGTGCAATATGCCTTTCTAGAGCTACCGAAGATGCCCAAAGAACGGCCGCGCGAGCCTGGAGCCGACTTGTGGGCATGGCTCTTCGTGCACGCGCCCGAGCTGACGTCGGTGCCGCCCGAGCTCACAGCGGGGCCCTACGGCGAAGCGCTCGAACTGGCCAACAAGGCGACCTTCACGGCCGAAGAGCTGGACGCCTACGACAGGGTACGGATAGAGATTCGGCAAGTGCTGGAAATCGCCGAGGCGCGCTGGGTCGAGGGTCGCGCCGAGGGCAAGATCGAAGGCAAGATCGAAGGCAAGATCGAGGGCAAGATCGAGGGCGAGCTCAAGGCGAGGCGCGACACGCTTCTGCGCCTGCTTGCGCGCGCTGGTCTCGCGCTCACCGAGCAAGACCGCGGGCGCATCGAGGCATGTGAAAGCTCCGCGACCCTCGACGCATGGATCGACCAGGTCTTCGGCGCGAAATCTGCTGCGGATGTGCTCGCCTAGGTATCAAGGCCTTCCCAGCAGGCAAGGTCAGACGCGCTTGCCGGGCGCACACACCCCCCGAATCTCCGCCGCCACGGCCTGGATGACCGCCACGAGCGGGGTGCTCTTGCGGTAGGCCACGACCAGCGTGCGCGAGGGCACCGGCTTGGCAATGTCGCGCACCACGAGGGCTGCGCGCCGTGTCTCGGTCGTCTCGGCCATCTTCGGCAAGAGCGTGATTCCCGCCCCCGAGGCCACCATCTGCACGAGCGTGGGTAGACTGGTGGCGCGGTATTCCATTTCTTCTACCCTGGCGTGACCACAATAAGACAGCGCTTGGGCGCGGAAACAGTGGCCCTCTTCCAGGAGCAAGAAGCGGTGCTCTCCGAGCTCGCTCTCCTTCACGGGTCCGACCCTGCGCGCCAACGGATGCCCGGGCGGCGCTGCCAACACGAACGGATCGATGCCCACGACGTCGAGGGTCAGATCGCCCAAGTCGGCCTCCTTCGCCAGCAACGCGGCGTCGAGCAGGCCCGCTTCCAGGTCCCGCACCAGGCTCTCCGTTTTGTCTTCCGTCCAGCGTACGGCGAGCTTGGGAAACGCCGCCGACAGGCGGGGCGCCACGTCGGGCAAAAGGTAAGGTGCGATGGTCGGAATCACCCCGAAGCGCAGCACCCCCGCGAAGGGATCACCATAACGTTTGGCGACGAGCACCAGGTCGTCGGCGCGCATGAGCAGCTCCCGCGCGCGTACCAAAAGCTCCTTGCCCGCCTCGGTGAGCAACACACCCTTCGGGGAGCGCTCGAAAATCACCACGCCTAGGGCGCGCTCCACCTCGCCGACCTGAGCGCTCAGGGATGGCTGAGACACGCGGCAGCGCTCGGCGGCCTTGCGAAACCCTGGCGCGTCGGCCACGGCGACGACGTATTGTAGCTGGCGCAAGCTGAAGGGATGGGGGCCCATGGGTGATAGGCCCATCCTATCTGGTCGACCATGGCGCTGTCTTCGGCAAAGGCAGAGACCACCCTGCCCGGGCCCCGCTCAGGTTCGGTCGCGGCGGGCGCGAACGCGCGTCAGTGGTACAGGAACCAGCGGACGCCCGGCTTGATTTCCATGTGGAAGTGGTCGGCGTGGGGGGCGTCGTAGTTGGGGGTCAGGACATAGGTGAAGATGCCCAAGTCTTGCGCCTCGCACACGATCGAACGAAGCTCTTTGGCCTCGGACGACTCGGGGACCCGGGCCCCGGGACCGCAGGTGCGTTCGCCGAGCTTACCCTGGAAGTTCCAGCCGACGCTGATCCAACCGCCGCCGCGCTTGTGAAAACCGCCGACGTCGATGGCAAGGCCCGCGGGGTGACGGGTGCCAGGAGGGGCCCAACGACCGGCGGGCTTCTTGGGTACCTCTTTTTCCAGATCGACCTTCTCGGCCGGCGCGTTGGCCTTGGGCTTCTCGACCTTGCCAGGCTCGACCTTGGCTGCGGAGACCTTGGGGGCCTCTTTCTTGACGTCTTTCGTGGCGCGGTGGGCCACGGCCCCGGAGCGCGCCTTGCTAGGCGAGGGGGAGCTTGACGGGGAGGTCGACGCAGGTGCCGACGGGGGCTTCGCGGGCTTGTCGGCCTTGGCCGCCTTGGGCGTGACCTTGTCGACCTTTTGCTTCTTGCCGGCGGGCTCGACCTTGCCACCCTTGTCGGGCTTGGCCTTGGGGTCGAGCGGACGCGCCTCGGGCAGGGGCGAGGCCTTGGGCTTCGTGGCGCCCTTTTTGGCGTCTTTCGGATCGACCTTGGACGACGCGCTGGGCTTCTTCGGAGCGGCCTTGTCGACTGGAGAGGGCTTGTCGGACGAAGAAGGCTTGTCGGCCGCAGGCTTGTCGGACGAAGGGGGCTTGTCGCTGGCAGAAGGCTTGTCCAGAGGCTTGTCGGCTTTGGCACCCTTCTCCGGCTTCGAGGGCGCGGCCTTCACGCCGTGGGCGGGCTCCTGCGCCACGTTCGGGCGGTACATCGTGAAGTGCACCACCTCGTCGATGTCGTGCTTTTCGAGCAGAACCGCGAAGTCGTCGAGGGTCAGGGCCAGTCGCGCGTCGAGGATTTCGAACACCGTGGTGGCCCATTGTTCTTCGGGCAACGACGAATGAAACTGCACCCCATGCAGACGCCCGGCGAGACGGATCGGCGCCCGGACGCCGTACACCGGGCCCTCTTTGATGTAGGGGATTTGGCGGCGATCGAGCTCGGCGAAGGCCTCCTCGTTCGTCATGTTGGCGTAGACGTAGGCCGGACTACGTTCTGCGTCCGCGGGAGGCGGAATCACGAGGAAAGGCGAGAAGGCGTCGGCCGTCGACGGCGAGGCAAGCGCCCCCACCAGCGTCACCAGCCCAAGCAGCGATGCCCGCAGAACGCGCGCAAAACGGCCGGGGCGGTGGAGGGCGGGGGCGGACATCGAGGCCACTCTACATAGGCCCGCCGATAACGCCAGAAAATCATCCATTTGGGGGCTCGCTGGAGGCGGAACGCCCGGACGAGTCGTGGTAGCGTGCGCCCCATCGTGCGCCGCGAGCGGAAACAACGAGCCAAACCGCTTCTGCCCTGGACCCGAGGGGCAGAGGTCGCGCGGGCTCCCATGGACGTGATGGGTTGAGCCCCGAAGAAAGGCCCTCTCTCCGCAAGACGGCCGCGGTGGTCCTGGGGACGACCGCCGCGGTGACGGCGGTCTCGTGGCTGTTGCCCGACTACGCGGCGACCGGCGTCGGCCTCGTGTTCTTGGGGGTGACGTGGTTTCTGGTGCTGCGCGGTAGCGAAGAGACCATCCGCCGATTCGGCCTCTCGCTCGGCGGCCTGATGGAGCCAGGGGCCGTGTCCGCGCGGAGACTCGTCCGAGACATGGCGCGCGCCCTCGCCTGGTCGCTTGGCTTCTCGCTGGCAGTCTTTCCTGCATTTTGGCTCGGTTACACGTTCTACTGGGCCCCTCAAGCGCACTTCGTGCTGCGCGCACCGCCGTCCATTGCCGACGAGGTGCTCGGCCAACTGCTGGTCACCGCCCTGCCGGAAGAGGCCTTTTTCAGGGGCTTCTTGCAGACTACGCTGGACGAGCTCTGGACACCGAGGTGGCGAGTGTTGGGGGCCGATATCGGCCCTGGGCTGTTCGTCTCGGCGGCGGTGTTCGCTGTGGGCCACGTGCTGACCGTGCCGAATCCCGCGCGCTTGGCGGTGTTTTTCCCCGCGCTGTTGTTTGGCTGGCTGCGCGCGCGCACCAAGGGCGTCGGCGCGTCCGTCGCCTTTCACGCCTCTTGCAACCTGTTCTCAGCCACGTTGGGACGGGGTTATGGGCTGTTTCTGTGAAGCGACGGGCGGCCCTCTTTGACATGGATCGCACGCTGCTGCGCAAGGAGACTGCCAGTCTTTACGTGCGCTACCAAAGGGACCGTGGCGAGGCGACCTCGCGCGATCTCCTGAAGGCGCTCTATTGGGTGGGGCTCTATACGCTCGGTGTGCTCGACGCCGAGAAGGTGGCCGCGGTGGCCTTGAAGAGCCTGGCCGGCCAGCACGAGGTGGAGCTCGCCTTTCGTTGCGACGACTGGTTCTCCCAATACGTCGAGCGTCACATCACCGATGAAGGACGCCTGGCGGTGGCCAGACACCGCGCGGCCGGCGACGTCGTTGCCATCGTGACGGGCGCGTCGCCCTACGCCGCGTGGCCCCTCGCGCGCCGCCTGCGCATCGAGCACGTGGTGTCGAGCCGCTTCGAGGTGGACGAGAGCGGGCGCTTCACCGGCCGCCCCGACGGGCCCCTGTGTCTCGGACACGGCAAGGTCGAGCGGGCGCGGGCCTTTGCGCGCGAGGTGGGGGTCGATCTGGCGGACGCGACGTTCTACAGCGATAGCGTGAGCGATCTTCCTCTGCTCGAACTCGTGGGCGAGCCCGTCGCGGTGAACCCCGATCCGCGCCTCAGGCGCATCGCGCGAAGGCGAGGCCTTCGCATCGAAACGTGGTGATGCCTTGGCTGACACGCTAAACGACGAGCATCATCACGAGCCTCCGCCGCCCACGGAGCGCGAGCCCGAGCACGAGCCTGTGCCCGAGACCGAGCTCGAACCGAGCGTCGTGACGCCGCGGCGCTGGGGCCGCTGGTTGGCCGCGCTGTTCGTCGCGCTGGCCATCGGGGGCTCGGCGGCGGCCGCGTATTTTGGCTGGCTCTACGTGAGCTACGAAGCGGTGGCCTACTACCATGTGCCGGGCAACGCGCAGGTGGTGGCGCGCGTGGAGCTCGCCGACGTGGCCCTCTATGCGCCCGTGCGCGAGCACCTGCTGCCCGCCTTGAAAGAGCGATTGGCGCGGCCAAGCACGGCCAAGAAGGGCAGCGATCTGCGCAAGCGCTTGCTCGAAACGACGGGCGTCGACCTCGAAGGCGATGTGCGCGAGGTGGTGTTCGCGAGCGTCGAGGGCAAGGCGTGGATCGCGATTTTCGGCGGCAAAATGCAGCGCGGACGCTTCGTCGACGGCCTCGCGAAGGTGCTCGAAGAAGAGGGCGTGGGCGGCTACACGAAGCGTGGCGCGCTGCTCGTCGGCCCCGAAGGGCAGGCCATCGCGCAGGCGGAGGACGGCGCCGTGCTGTACGGCACCAACGTCGCGGTGGTGGAGGCCGCGCTGCCCGCGGAGGCCGGACCTTCGGGCCCCGTGTTGCCGAAGGGAGCCGTCGTGTTTTCGCTCACGCGCGACGCCGCGGAGGGCGCGCTGTCGCTGCCGCGGGACATGGTTCGCGGCGTTACCGGGACGATGTCGCTCGACGACGCGCCGACCCTCGCGGCAAGCTTCGATTTGGTGCCGGGCGCGGACCCTGCGCCGATCGCGAAGGCGATCGAGCAAGCGGCGGCGTCGATGCGCGCGCTGGCGCCCGAGGGGAGCCTCGCCAAGGTCAGCCTGGATGCACTTGCGGTCGAGCCGTCGGCGACGAGCGTGCGGGTGCGGGTGCCGTGGACCGAGGAGACGACCGTCCGTGCCTGCAAAGAAGCCGCGGAGGAGCTGCGCACGGTGCCGCTGCCCACCCCCTGACGCGGCGCGGAAATTTCGCGCAAAACACTACACACGGATTCAGTGCAATTTCGGCCGAAAAACCGCGGGCTGTCGCGTTGACATAGCCGAACCATCGGACTACACGCGGCGGACCCCTGAGAAGGCGTGAGCGACATGGGCTCTCGCGGCGACCCCTCGCAAGGCAGCCGCTCGGCACGTGTCACCCTCGACGCTTGGGGGGCGTGGGAGACGCATCTCCCGAAGAAGGGAAAACAAGGAACACAATGGCAACGAGCTTGGAGACGGCGACAGATCCGGCGAGCGATGACGGCTTCGCCGCGATGTTCGAGAAGAGTCTGGAAGGCGGCGATCTAGGTAAAGAGGGGGAGATCATCGCGGGAACGGTCGTGCAAGTGGCGCGCGACTACGTGGTGGTCGACATCGGGGGCAAGAGCGAAGGCGTTATCCCGATCCGCGAGTTCGAGGGAGCCGGAGCAGCCGTCAAGGCAGGCGACAAAGTCGACGTCTACATCGAGAGCCGCGAAAACGACGATGGTCTCGTCACGCTCTCGAAAGAAAAAGCCGACAAAATGAAGGTTTGGGATGAGATCTCGAACGCCTGCGAGGCGGACGCTGTCGCCAGGCAGCGGGCTGAAG
>CAYLJT010000503.1:0-6606 GCA_964383995.1 uncultured Polyangiaceae bacterium | reverse complement strand
GTCCGGAGTCGATCGCCCAAGCCCTCCATGTCTGTGGCGCCCACCGCATCGGACACGGCTGCCGGTTACGCGAAGACGGCGACCTCTTGCACTACATCAACGACCACCGCATTCCGCTCGAATGCTGCCCGTCGTCCAACGTGCAAACGGGGGCCGTCCGCGATCTCTCTACCCACCCCATGCGGCTCTATTGCAACCTTGGGCTTCGCGTCACGGTGAACACCGACAACCGTCTGATCACCAACACGACCGTCTCCAAAGAGCTGTGGTTTTGCCACACGGCCATGGGTATGTCGCTGGCCGACATCAAGAACCTCATCGTGGCCGGCTTCAAGAGCGGCTTCATGCCGTTCCACGTCAAACAGGCCTATTTGCGCCGCGTCACCGAGGAGCTGGAGCGCTTCTCGGCGGACGGCACCATTCGGCCCGCCTCGAGCGGTCCGTCGTCCGGCAAAGGTGCCAGTCTCGCGTCGAGCCTCCCCCGTTCGAGCGAGGCTTGACGCGTTTCTAGGATCAGAGTCCGGGGAGCTCGCTGGCGCGGCCTACCATCATGTCGTCGCTAGCGAGCCGGGCGTGCGCGATGGGATCGGACTTTTCGAGGGTCTCGAGGAGCTGCTTGAGGCCCCTTCGAGAGCCGTAATAGTTGGACATGTCGTGGTCCGCCTCGGTGATGCAGGCGCGCACCACGCTGCGCGAAATATCCGGCATATTCAGCGCTTTGAGCGCCATGCCCCAGAGCCCGTCGATGAAGTTCTGGTCGGCGGGGAACTCGAGCTCACCCGCCAGCGTGAGGAGCAGGGCCCCGCGTTGGCCTGCGCGCGTGCTCATCAGCTTGTCACCCGTCAAAATGCCTAGATCGATGGCCCTCTGCATGGCGTCGGCGCTCACCATGAGGCGCTTCAGCTCTTTGGCCGCGTGGCTGAGCCAGGAGTTGTACATGACCTCGGCCGACAGACCCACCTCGTCTTTCGTGAGCGTGTAGCGCACGACGGCCGGCAATTTCCCGAGCGTGCGCGTGTCTGCCGGGGGGGTCGCGACGTCCTTGGGGGGCTCATCGTGGCTGAAGAAGCCCGCCGCCTCATAGGCATAGAGCATCTCGGATTGACCTGGAAGACCTGCCCAGATGTCCGAATATTGGGTGACGCGGTTCATGCTGCCGGCGGCCCAGCCAAGCCCATTGGCGGCCTCGCCGCTCACCTGCGAGGGGGCGACGCCGGGGTCCTTCGGCGTCATGGACGCTTGCAGATCCTCGGCGATGGCAGACAGGTAGAAATCGAGGAAACCGTCGTAAAAATCGGCCCTGCCGTCTTGGTTCACGTCGCTGTAACGACCCACGACGAGGGGGTTCGCGGGGCCCACGAACTGGGAATAATCGGGGTAGGCGTCGGCCTGATCGTGGTGCCACTGGGCCCTTCGCGAGCGCGCGTCGAGGGCCTTGTGACTCTCGCCCTTGGCCATGCCCTCGACGATCGCAAAGAAGCAGTCGATGCCTTCGGAGGCGACCACCGACTCGCCCGAGAAACCCTTCCTGAAATAGGTCGAGTCCCACGAGGAATAGATGTCCGCGTCGGGGAACAAGCGGCCAATGGCGAAGCGCGTCGTGAGCCCCGCACATTGCGAGTTCATCATCAGCTTGTAGCCCTGTTGTTTGACATTGACCGTGGCGGCGCGCATGTCAAACGATCCGAGCTGAGCGTGCCTGTTGATCAACAGACCCACGAAGAAGGCCTGTCCCATCTCGTAGTTTTCGTCGCGCGGCTGGGCCGAGCGCGCAAAGAAGCGGATGGGCTCGCCGTGCGGGTTCTTGATGGGCGCCTCGAAGACTTTGTAGTGCGACCACGACTGCGGCGGCGCGGGGGCGTCGCTCGGCAGCTCGACCTCCTTGCACTTGAACTTCTTGACCAGAATGTCGCACTCGCCCTCGTGAAACTCGCTGGCCGAGCACATGGCGAAGTTCCATGGGCCCTTGAGATCGGCGTAGGGCGGCGCGGCGCGAACGAGGCTCGAAAGCAGCGTTTTGGCCCGCGCTTTGTCGGCCGCGGACAGGGCCGGTGCGCGCATTTGCAAGAGGCCAATCACGTGTGCGCGGAGGGCCGGGCGGGCCGTGTCACTGCCATGCTCGGCGTCGACGAGCACGAACAGGCGCGCGGCGGCCTCGTCGGCGATGCCGCGAAACGTGGCGTCGCGCAGGCTTGTTGCGATGAGGTGGGACAACACGGTGGCGGCGGCCGAGCGGATTTGAGCCGCGGCGACGGCGTCCGCGCGGGCCGCTTCGCCATCGACCGCGGCCTCGCTCAGGGCCTCGTCGAGGTGGCTCAGCAGGGTGCGCCCTTGATCGGCCGACAGGCGCTCGGGCCGAAGCGGCATGTCGGGGTGAAACGCGCTGGGCGCGAAGAGGCGTTCGAAGCTCGACGTGCGGCGCGAGGAAATCCAGCGCGCGGCCGTGATCAGCGCGGTGAAGCGCGCCAGGCCTTCGCCGGGCGTAGGACCGTCGGCGATCGTGGAGAAGGTCCCGTCACCGAGCAGCCAAAGTGGCGCTGCTCCCGCCCGTCCTTCCGTCAAATCGAGGGCCGCGGTCTCCGTCGGCAACGATTCGCGAACGGCCACCTTCGCGATGCGCCGACGCACGGCCGAGCGGCCTGGAAAGACCACGCGCGCCGTGCGTCCTTCGCGCGCTCGCAGCAGCGCAACGCGGTCTTCGGGCTCCGCCGACAGGGTCACCGCGTAGCTGCGATCGCCGGCCAAAAGCAAGGCGATCGGCGCGGATTCGGCGGCCTTTTGGAACGCCGCCTCGGCCTCGTCACCGACGCCCACGACGTGCCCCTTGTAGTCCACGCTGCTGCGCCCCGAGCCCACACGAACCAGCACCTCGGATGCCATGAAATCCTCCTTCGAAACGCCCGGGGGTCGCCTCCCGCCGGGACGCAAGGTCAGCGCGGTTGGGGGCTGAGCGCAAGGCCTGATGCCGCGTTTTTTTCGAGCCGCCCGTGCCGCAACGAGCCTCCGGCGAGGCCCTTTGCAGGCCCGCGGCAAGCGTCAACCGCCGCCGCCTTCGCCCATGCGATCGTATTGACCCGGATCGAGCCTTTCGCCCAGCCAACAGCGGGGCTCGATGCCCCCCGTGATGAGCAGCGCGGCGGCCCTGCCGCCCCCTTCGTAGACGGCCCACATCACGTTCTCGCCGACGTTCGGCGCGCCCCGCCCGGCGCGCTCGATGCGCACCGGGATGCGCCCCGCGAGGTGATACGCGCGGCCCTTGATTTCAAGCGTGGTCGGCGGCTCGCGCGGGGCTTCGATGGGGGTGGGTTGCAGCCACAGAATTTCTCTGCGCGGCGGCGCGAAAACGGCCACCGCGGCTTCGCCGGAGCCCTCCGGCGCAAAGAACAACGCGCCGTGCACGACGTCGCCTTCGCGGGCCACGAGCGCGCCTTCCAGCCAGCGCTCTTCGCCGTTGGCCGACACCACGTCGTTGAGCGCGAGGGGCAGCTCGGCGAACGCGTTCGGCGCCGGCGGTTCGGGCTTTTTGCCGGGTATTTCGGCCTTTTTCTGGCCGACCTTCGCGGTCGTGCGGGCCATGAAATAGGTGCCCGCGGTGGCGACCGCCGAGGCCACGAGGGCGATGAGCAGCATGCTCACGCGGGACCTCCCATCGCCGTGTGAAGCGCGCGCGCGCGCTCGGTGACTTCGTCCGTCCAGCGCAAATCCCCTGGCTTTTGCGGCAAGAGCGCGCCGATGACGGCGACCATGTCACAGCCTTCGCGCAACGTAGCGGCGTTGTCCAAGGTGATCCCTCCGATCGCGACCACGGGTGTTTGGGGCCTCCGACTTCGCACAAAAGCGGCCCATTTTACGAGATTTTCGACGCCCACGCAGGGGTCCGCTTGCTCCTTGCTCTGGGTCGCGAAGATGGGGCCCATCGCGATGTAGTCGGGCGTGTCTTCCAACGCGGCTTCGATCTGGGCCTCGGAATGCGTCGAAATACCCACCACAAGCCGCCCCTTTGCGATCTCGCGCACGGCAGGCACGGGCAAGTCGTCCTGCCCCACGTGCACCCCCGATGCGCCCACTAGCAGCGCCAGATCGGGCCTGTCGTTGGCGAAGAGCGGCACCTCGGCGGCCCGGCAAAGGGGCTGCATTTGGCGCAGCGCGGCCAGCGTTTCGCGGGCGCCACCGCCCTTGTCACGGAGCTGAATCGCGGCCGGTCGGGCGCGCAACAAGGCCTCTACGAAGGGCAACAGAGGGAGCTTCGCCGCGTTCAGGGAGCGGGTGTCGACGATGGCGTAGAGCCCACGCATGCGGCTTCTCCTTTCGCAGAGCGAGCCAGCGCCGTCCATGGCCGCGCGCATCAGCGCCTGCGCCGCGAGGGGCCCGAGGCCGGCGCGGGGCCGAAGCGCGGGATGGGCAACCGCGCCGCAAAGAGCAGGCGGATGACGCGAAAACGCTGGCCTTTGTAGGGTTCGAGGAGGGTGAGCATGCGCTCGTCCGTGGCGGCCAAGTCGCGCTCGAAATACCAGCCGACGAGGGACGGTAGGTGCGCGTCGCCGGTGGGCACCGCGTCCGGATCCCCCAGGCCCATGCCCAACACTTGGGCCCGCGTCCATGGTCCAATCCCCGGTATTTTGCCCAGAAATTCCGCGATTTGAGGCCGCTCCGCGAGGCGCAATTTTTCGATGTGGTGGGCCACTTGTCCGAGACGCCGCAGGGTCGCGCCGCGCTGGTGATCGATGCCCGCGTCACGAAAACGCGCGTCGGGCTGGCTGCCGTAGACGTGCAAAGCAGGCGGCAAACGCAGGTCGAACGGCCCCGGCGCCGGCTCGCCGAGGGCACGCACCAAGTACCCGTACGAGGTCGTGGCCTCGCCCCAGGTCACGCGTTGCTCCAGAATTTTTCCCACCACAAATTCGTCGAGCCAGGGTGCGCGCACCAGGCGAAGACCGGGAAATCGCGCCGCCAAATCGCGCACGAGCTCGCCCTTGGGCGCGAAGCCGCTCGGGTCGTCGTCATCGCCGATCAGGGCCGGGACACGCGCGATGGCCCACGCCGCGCCCTCGCCAAACGCTCGCGCTTCGAGCGTGGCGCCGCGCTTCGTCAGGGCCAATGTCGCGGCTCCTTCGGGGGTGCGCAGGGCCTTGAACAGCCCGTCGCTCGTAACGCGCAGGCTGGGGTTTGCGCGGCCAAAACGCAGGGTCTCGATGGACGTCGCGAAGTCCAACCGGGGACGGTCGAGGGTGAGCGTCGCGTCGGGCCCTTGCGTCATGCGCTTCAGGTTGACGCGGGATAGGCCACGGCGTCACGCTCGCCCCGCAATGTCCCTTCGATCGAAGCTTTCTGCGGCGGCCCTGGCCCTCGGCCTGGCCCTCGGCGCGTCGCCCTCCGCAGCGCAATCCAAGCCCAAAACAGAGGCCTCGCCGCCCCTCCCGCCCGCGTCCGCGCGCCTTTGGGTCATTGCGCCGGCGCCCCAGGGCCTTTGGACCATGCGGGTGGACAACGAGGGGGCGCTGCCCCTGCGCATCGCCGCCGACGCGCGCCTCTTGCGGCTCGAACTATCGGTGCCGCCGCCCGATGGAAAACGCCGCCAAAAGCCCAAGATCGTGAAGTGCAAGGGGCCCGGCGCCATCGCCCCCGATGGCTTTCCCGAAGACCGCACGCTCGTCCTCGCCCCCGGCGAGTCCTACGTAGAGACCTTCGATCCAAGGCTATTTTGCTTCGGTGAAGACGCCAAGGCCTTGGCCGGAGGCACCTTGGTGCGGGCCAAGCTCGGCTGGGACCCGGGCCCGAAGAGCTCGAAAAAGGCTGCGAAAGCCCCGTTCATCGCCGAGCACCTGGAACAGACACCCACCTTCGCGCCCCTCAAAGAGCTGTTGGCGCCCGCCATGTTGCTCTCGTTTGGCGAAGTGAAACTGGCAGCCAACGAAGGCGAATCGTCGGACCCCAAGCCCTCGGCCGAGGCCCCTGCCAAGGACCCCAGCGCCCCCGCGGACGAGGCCAACAAGGCTCCTGCCACGCCCCCCGCCACGCCTCCCGCCACGCCCCCCGCCGACCCCCTCGCGGCCCGCTTCGAGCTCGAAGCAGCGACCTTGAGCGATGCCTATTCGATGCGCACGGCGACCATCACGGTCACCGCCAAGAACGTCGGTCAACGCAAGACTTATGCGGCATTTCGCGGCCGCATGTTGACGTTTTCAATTACCGGTCCGGACGGGACGGTGCAGTGCGCCGACCGCGAGCCCGACCACGCCGTGCCGCGCGACAACTACCGCAACGTCAGCCCCCAAGGCACGGTGTCGATCAGCGTGCTCGTAGGCGAAATCTGCGTGAAAGACGCGCTCAACCGCGCCGGGCTTTATTACATCACGCCGACCCTCCATGCCTTGGAGGATGGCAGTCCCTATGACATCCACGCCTGGACGGGCGACATCACCGCGCCCAAACCCACGCTCCTGCGCCTGCAAACGGCCGACAAGCCCTATCACTTGTCACCGCCCAAGGCGACGTCGACGGCCTCGCTGGCGCCCAAGGGCGATTAGCCGCCTTCCGCTTAGGACGTCCATCTAGTACGTCGATTCCGTTGAAGCGATGGGTGAGTACAAACAGCGTAGAATCGAC
>CAYLJT010000502.1:0-6610 GCA_964383995.1 uncultured Polyangiaceae bacterium | reverse complement strand
GGTGAGCCCATCGTGCACGAGGTCGATCCCGAGCTGTCGTTCGACGCCGAGGCCCTGTTGCCGGAGGACTACATCGCCGACGTGGGCGTGCGCCTGTCGCTCTACAAACGCCTCGCCGGAGCGAGCACGGTGGACGACGTGCAGGAGCTGGCGGGCGAGATGGAAGACCGCTTCGGACCGCCGCCCCAGGAGGCCCGCCGCTTTGTTCACCTCATGCGCATCAAGGCCGAGCTCCGCCGCCTACGCGCCCTCGCGTGCGAGGCCACCGCGAAGGGCGTCACGCTGCATCTGCGCGACGACACGCCCCTCGACCCCGTGAAAATCACGCGCATCGTGCAGGCCAAGGGCTCCACCTACAGGCTCACGCCGGACATGCGTCTCTCGCGAAGAAGCCGAGAAGCCGAGGCGTTTACGAGCGGCCTCGAGGCCGCCGATCGGTTGCTCTCCGAGGTCGCGAGCTGCCTGAAAGACAGCGCCTGACTCAGATGCGAATCATGGCGGCGCCCCACGCGAGCCCGGCGCCGAGCCCGCAAAGCAGCACGTTTTGTCCTGGTTTTACGCGTCCGTCGCGGATCGCCGTGTCGAGCGCGATGGGGATCGACGCCGCCAAGGTGTTGCCGTGCTCGGCCACATCCTCGATGAACTTGCTGCGTGAATAGCCGAGCCGCGCGGAGATCAGATCGACGATGCGCCGGTTTCCCTGCTGCGGAATCACCCAATCGAGCTCCGCGCTGGTGAGCCCAGCGGCCTTGAGCGCCAGCATCGAATAGGTCGTGAGGTGACGCACTGTGATCTGAAACAGCTCGTGCCCCTCCATGTGAAAGAACTGCCGCCCCGCGGCCACACGCTCTTCGTTCATCGGCTCGGCCGAGCCGCCCCCCGGGATTTGAAACAGGTCACCCTGGGTGCCATCGGCGTGAATCGTCGACGAGAGAAGGCCTCGGCCGTCGTCGAGCGCAGGGCCCAGCACCGCGGCCCCCGCGCCATCGCCGAACAGCGGAGCCGTCGTGCGATCCGCAGGGTTCGTGCGTCGCGACGCGCTCTCCGCGCCGACGACGAGCACTGTCTTCATTTTGCCCGTGGCGATGAACTGATCGGCGATCGTCAAACCGTACAAAAAGCCCGCGCCAGATGCCGAAATGTCGAACGACGGGATGAGGTCGGCGCCGATCTTTTGCTGAACGTGGACGGCCGTCGCGGGCATCGGCGTGTCACCGCTCACGGTTGCGAGGATCAGCATGTCGAGGTCGGCCACCGTCAACCCGGCGGCCTCGATGGCCCGCCGCGCCGCTTGGGCCGCCATGTCGCTGGTGGTCTCGCCCGGGCCCACCACGTGCCGCCGCTCGATCCCGGTGTGCTCGCGAATCCAGGCGTCGGAAGAGCCGCTCGCCGCAGCGACAGCGGCGTTTTCGATCACGGTCGAGGGCACATGGCTGCCCGTGCCTAGGAGCCGCGAGCGCGGCAGAGGGGGGGGTCTCATGGAGGGCGCGGAGGGTACACGGTCGCAGCCGGGCCGTCGCGCGCTTGCTGCGCCCTTGGCCGGGCCTTTCTCCGGAATGCAAGAGTTGCAGACAAAAACCACGCGTAAACCCCCTCGCGATGCCGGGGAGCCTGGAGTAAGTTCCGACGCCTTATGGCCGAATCGAAGGACGACGAAGACCGGAACGAAGACGTGGACGCAGACGAGGAGGCCGAGCCCGCAGCCGCGGAGAAGGCCCAGCCCGCGAAGAGCGAGGCGCAGCCATCCAGGCCCCAACCGCGCGCGAAACGTCCTCCGGCGCCCCCTTCGAGCGGCGCGCTCGGCACGCGCATGACGTTGTTCGTGGTGGTCGTGGGTGCCCTCGCGGCGGGCTTCGCCGTGCTCGGCAAAGAGTCGGGCGGCGGCGGCCCCGCGGCTCCGAAATGGAAGGTCGGGCAAGAGGCCAACGTCGAAATCACCGTCGTGCCCAACGACAGAGTCGAGCTGGCGTGCGCGTCGACGACCGACATTGCGGGACGCAAGTGTGAGTTCGAAACACAGGTGAAGGCGAATCCCAAACAAGAGGACGACACCAAGCTCTTGAAGCCCTACACGACGACGGACCAAGTGCAGTTCTTGGCCGCCGGCCTGTGGGCCGAGCCCGCGTTGAAGGCCAACATGCCGACCACGCGCTTCTCGGTGAAGTGCAAGTTGAAGGTCGAGGGCAAGGTCGCCAAGCCCGGCATTCGTTGGAACAGCGAAGGTCCTTGGTACCCGCAGACGAACGATTGGTACGCCGGCGTCGTCTCCGGCTGCAGCGTCGTTCCCTGAGCTTTGCAATCCGCGGGACGCCTGGCACCCTCCCCCCATGACCACCTGTCGACAAGAAGCCTCCCGCTGGGTTCACCGCTACGCGTTGGGTGGAGCGGCCCTCGCGGCGCTCCCGATCCCGGTCTCCACCTCCATGGGCCTCGCGGCCCTCGAGACCCACATGTACACGGTGATTGGGGGCATCTACGGCGATCCGCCGAGCGGCGCCGCGACCATCGCCACGAGCAGCATGATCGGCGCCGGTGGCCAGGTGCTGAAGTACGCGGTGATGCAGGCGACGCTGCTCATCCCCGTCCTCGGCATTCCGATTCGCGTGGGCGTCGCGGGGGGCACCATCGAAGCGATGGGGCACGCGATCATCAGCCGCTACGAGCGCAAGTATCCCAACAAGGCCTACGTTCAAAAGGCGTGAAGACGGGCTGGGCGGTGGGGCTCGGGGGGCTCATCGCCGCCCTGCTGGGCGCGGTCCCGCTCGTTTTGTGCACGTCCGCGGACTCGACGTCGGACGTTGAAGCTGCTCCGAAGGCCCGGGACTACGCCGTGGAGCTGTCCATCGACGAGCGGGGCACGACCGACGAAAGCCTACGTTTTACGTGGCCGGCGCCGCGCATCGGGGCATCGCACGTCGCTATCTTCAGGCGCCCCGACGACCCCGATAGTGGCGCCTTCGGCGAGCCGATCGCCACGCTCCCGGGGGACGCGACGTCCTTCGTCGACACGCCACCGGTCGCAGGAAAGGCCTTCGTTTATCGGGTATTTCGTTACCACGACGCTCCACCGTTCCGCGCCGATGGCACGCTGATCGCCGGTGTCCACGTGCCTTCGCCCAGCCGCGATTTCGGCGTGGCGATCATCGTGGATGGCGCGATTTTGCCGCAAATCGAAGGCGAAATCGCGCAGCTGGAGGGGGACCTCGCGGCCGAAGGTTACATGCACGAGCGCGTCGTGACGCGCGTCGACGAACCGCCGCTCGAGCTCCGCGCGCGCATCGCACTGCTCGCACAAAGGGCCTCCAAACCCTTGAAATACGCACTCTTGGTGGGCCACGTGCCGGTGCCCTACGCGGGGCAAATCAACCCCGATGGTCACCGCGGCGGTGGCACGGAGAGCCACCGCGGAGCCTGGCCCGCGGACGTTCTTTACGGGGAGCCTACGGCGGTCCTCACTGACGAGAGCGTCGACACGCGCAACGATCCTTACCCCGTGCCCGAGCGCACGATGAACATCCCCGGTGACGGTCGCTTCGACCAGAGCCACACGCCGATCGATCCCTCGATCGCCGTGGGGCGCATCGACTTCACGCGCCTCCCGGCCCTCGCGCCACGCGGCGAAATCGAGCTTCTCAAGGCCTACTTCGCGCGCAACCATCGCTACCGCACGGACCCTTCGCGCTTCGCGCGGGAGGCCGTCGCGCACGACGGTTTCGACATCGATCTCCGCGGCCGCGCGGGCTCCGAGCAGTACCGATCGATCGCCGCCGCGGGCTACCGAAGCCTCGCTCCGCTGGTCGGCCCCGAGCATGTCCGAGACGAACCGTTCCTCGGACCCGCGAGCCGCGCACCGTTGCTCTTCGCCTACGCCGCCGCGCCCGGCCACTTCGATGCGCTGCAAGACGTGGCTCGCACTGAAGACTTCGCTACGCGCTCGTCGAGCGCCGCGTTCGTGCTGCTTTTTGGCTCCTATTTCGGCGACTGGGACACGCAGGACAACCTCCTGCGTGGCGCCCTCGCGACGGGCGAGACCCTGGTTGCGCTGTGGCATGGCGGCCCTCCCTTCGAGCTCGGAGGGCTACGCTTCGGGGAGACCTTCGGCGAAGCGCTGCTACGCACCCAACGGGCCCGCGATGAAGAAGGGCAACGCGTCGGCTCGTCCGTGCACATTGCCCTGCTGGGCGATCCCACGCTGCGTTTGCCGCCGACGCGATAGGCTGAAGCGGGCTACGCCTCGAACGACGGCAGGTTCTCGAGGTCCTGCATGATGGCCGCGAAGTCGTCGTAGGTCAGGGCCTGATCCGCGTCCGATTTGGCCTCGGGCGGGTTTGGATGCACCTCGACCAAGATGCCGTGCGCGCCCACCACCTTGGATGCGCGCGCTAGGGGTCGAATCCAGCGCCGCACGCCGACGCCGTGGGAAGGGTCGACCAAGATGGGCAGGTGGGTGCGCTCACGCAGCACCGGAACCGCCGACAAATCCAGGGTATTTCGCGTGGCGGTCTCGAACGTCCGAATGCCTCGCTCGCACAAGATCACGTCGGGGTTGCCCTCCGCGAGGATGTACTCGGCCGCCGCCAAGAGCTCGTCGATCGTCGCTGAGAGGCCGCGTTTCAAGAGGATCGGGCGCTTGCATCGACCGAGGGCCTTGAGCAAATCGAAGTTTTGCATGTTGCGCGCGCCGACCTGCAAGACGTCCACCGAGAGCGCCATGCGCTCCACTTGATCAACGCTCATCACTTCGCTCACCGTGGGCATGCCCGTGATGCGCCCCGCTTCCGCGAGCAGGTCCACGCCCTCCCAGCCGAGGCCCTGAAACGCATAGGGATTGGTGCGCGGCTTGAACGCACCGCCGCGCAACAGCCGCGCGCCCCGCGCTTGAACGGCGTGCGCCGTCTCCACGACTTGCTGGCGCGACTCCACCGAGCATGGGCCCGCGATGACCACGAAGTCGTCGCCGCCGATCACCACGTCGCCGATGGGCACGCGCGTGCCCCCGGGACGCGTGGGCTTGGCAGCCTTGGGCCAGCTCTTCGCGGCCCCCGCCGGCATCGGCGCGGCCTTCTTTTCGAAGGCCTCGTCGGCCCGCGAGGCGACCTCGACGTCCTTGCGAACGTCGGGCGCGCCGACGTCGTAGCTGCCGATGACGCGCACCTCGTTCGAGAGCGCGCGGAGCTTGCCCACGGCGTCGACCAGCGCAGGGGCGCTGGCGTCGCACGCGAGATCCGCGAAGAACACGTATTCGAACGCGCGCCCCGCTTTTGGCTGCGACTCGAGACGAATCACGTTGATGCCCGCCATCGCGATGACGCCGAGACACTGGGCGAGGGCGCCCTGTTCGTTGCGCGTGGAGAACACCACCGAGGTGCAGCGGTTCGCGGTCTCGCTGGCCGTGATCTCACCGGGGCGACCGGCCTCGACGAGCAAGAAGCGCGCGTCGTTCTCGGGCGTGTCGACGATGTTGGCGGCGAGCTCCACCAAGCCGTACAGGGCCGCCGCCTCGGGGGACGAAATGGCCGCGACGGTCGGATCCGCCAGCTCCGCGACCTCGCGCGCGGCGCTGCCGCCATCGGAGGAGGGAACGGGCTTCGCGGCCGCGAGAGAGCCCAGGAAACGGGAGCACTCGCGAAGAACCATGGGGTGCGACAGGATGCGCCGCACGCCCTGCACCGTCGCACCGCGCACCCCCAAGAGGCGATGATCCATGCGGTAGAAGATCTCGCGAACGGGCCTGAGCTCGTAGTGCATGATGGGCTCGAAGCCGTCGCGGTAGGAGCCGCCGATGGCGCTCTCGACGGGGAACAAGCCGTATCGCGCGCGGCCGGTCACGAGCGCCGCAGCCACGTCCCTCAGGGTCGGAACCGCCACCGTCTCCACTTCCTCACCGCGCCCGCCAAAGTGCCTCTTCAGCAAGATGTCGGTAAATGCGCCGGGACTGCCTTGATACGCTGCGCTGACCATGCGGGGGCTCCTTCGAATCGGACGAAACCAACGGCTGGCGCAAGAGCCGGCCGCATAGCTGACGATACGCGAGCGCCCCCCGCGTGACGAGCTTTGCCGCAACGCGTCGTACAGGGGTCCTTTCTGCCCGCTTGCCCTTGCCGCCGGGGGCTTTCACGGGGCATGATGCCGCCGCCGTGTCCGCCGAAGCGCCCGATCCCGAGCTCCCCATCACTCCAGGCACCGTCCTCGCGGGCAAGTACCGCGTCACGCGCATCTTAGGAAAGGGCGGAATGGGGGTCGTCGTGGAGGCGCGCCACATCGCCCTCGAAGAGCGCGTCGCGCTCAAGTTCTTGCTGCCCGAGTACGCCACGCACCCGGAGGCCTCGGGGCGCTTTCTTCGCGAGGCGAAGGCCGCCGTCAAAATCAAGAGCGAGCACGTCGCGCGGGTCACCGACGTAGGCACGCTGGAGCACGGCGAGCCCTACATGGTCATGGAGTATCTGGAGGGGCAAGACCTCTCCAATATCCTTGAAAACAAGGGGCCCATGAGCCTCGTCGACGCCGTCGACTACGTGATTCAAGGCTGCGAGGCCATCGCCGAGGCCCACAGCCACGGCATCGTTCATCGCGATATCAAGCCCGCGAACATCTTCCTCACCAAGAAGGC
>CAYLJT010000501.1:0-6631 GCA_964383995.1 uncultured Polyangiaceae bacterium | reverse complement strand
AGGTGCGGTTGGTCGAGGCCGTGCTCGGCAGGAGCGCCGAGCGTTGTCGGGGGCTCTTAGCTTGCGGCAGGGGGAGCGCCGCCGTCTTCGCTGGGGCGCTCGCGGGCGATTTCGGCGGTCACCGTTTTGCCCCCGAGGGCCGCTCCGTTGAGGGCCTGCAGGGCCTTCTCGACGCAAGCCTTTTGCACGCTCACGAAGCCGTGCCGCTCGCGCACGCGGATGCGCCGCACGTCGGCGCTGTTGAGGCCGCCGCGCGCTTCGAGCACGGCCAACACGTCGGAGGCCTTGACGTTGTCGCGCCGACCCACGGACACGAAGAGCTCCACGAAGTCGCTGTCGGGCGCCGGCGCGGCCGGCGGCGGCGACGGTGATGCGGGCGCTGCCGCGGGGGCAGGGCCGCTTCCGGTGCCCCAAATCGGTTGATCGTCGCCCTCTTCGACGGGCGGCTCCCACGTCGCGAAATCGGCGTGGCGCGTGGGGCGAGGTTGGGCCGGATCGGCGCCGGAAATGGCCGGATTTTCGGCCGCGTTCACGGGTGTCGCGTCGCGTCGCGGGCGCTCGGGGCGGGGGCCATCGCGGCGATCCCGGCGATCGCGAAGGTCGCGGGGCTCGCGGCGATCGCGCGGGTCTCTCGCGTCGCCGCGGGGCTCGCGGCGATCGCGCGGGTCTCTGCCGTCGGCGCGCTCGAACCCATCGCGGCGCTCGCGCGGCTCACGCCGTGCGCGCGGTTCGTCGAAGGTGCGCGGCGGCGGGGGCGCCTCGGCGCCGGGGGCAACCGCGGCGGGGGTTTCGGTGGGAGCCGTCGGCGCGGCCGCGGGCGCGTCCGCGCTCGCAAGGGGGGGCGCGGGGGCCTCTGGCGTCGCCGGCGACGCGCTCACGGGTCCGGGAGAGGGCGGTGCCGCCGGCCTGCCTTGAAGCGTGCCCACGCGCCGCCCAGGGGTCTTGACGCGCGGAATCGGGCGCGCCGCCGCGCGGCGCGCGGCGGCCGCTTCGTCGACCACCGTCGGGCGCGCGCCGAGGTACTCGCGCAAGAGCCCCGCCACCACCGCCTCGGCCTCGTTGTGCGACAAAAGCCGCCGCGCGAGGGCCAGATCGTCGGGGTGCGCGCCCTTCGGCAGAAACGCGTCGGCCAGCATCGTTACGAGGTCCGCTTCCGCCCGCGTCTTCAGCTCGCCGTCGCTCGGCACGCGCTTTTCGAGGGGCCGGATTTTGTAGGTCAAGCGCAGGATGTAGAGGCCGCCGATGTCGCGCGGGGTGACCAGCGAAATGGCGGTCCCCGTGCGACCCGCGCGGCCCGTGCGACCCGTGCGGTGAACGTACGACTCCGCGTCCTGGGGGAAGTCGAAGTTGATGACGTGGGTCAGGTGGGAGATGTCGATGCCCCGCGCGGCCACGTCCGTCGCGACCAAGTAGCGAAGCCGCCCTTCGCGCGTCTTCGACATGACCGTCTCGCGATCGCTCTGAGGCAGATCGCCGTTGAGCCAATCCGCGTCGAAGCCCTGCCTGGCGAGGGCCTGGGCGACGCGCTCCGTCTCGTCCCGCGTGTTGCAGAAGACCACGGCGCTTTCCGGGTTTTCTACCTCGACGATGCGCATCAGCGCGCTCAGCTTGTCGGTCGAGATGAAGTACACGAAGTGGTCGATTTCGAGGGCGCCGATGTGATCGCCCGACAACGTCACGACCTCGGGCTGCTTCAGCTTGTTGCGCGCAATGCGCTCGATGTCAGGGGGCAGCGTGGCCGAAAACAGCAGCGTTTGCCGGCTCGGGGGCAACAAATCGAGGATCGCGTTCAGCTCGCGCTCGAAGCCCATGGACAGCATTTCGTCGCACTCGTCGAGCACCAAGAGCTTGATGCCCTTGGGATCGAGCGTGCCGCGGCGCAGGTGGTCGAGCACGCGCCCCGGGGTGCCCACGATGACCTGCGCTCCCCCCGCGATCGCCTCGATTTGCCGGGGCATCGGCGCTCCGCCGTAGATCGGGACCACCTTGACGCCCTTGCGTTTTCCGAGCCTGTCGAGCTCCGTTGCGCCTTGCACGGCCAGCTCCCGTGTCGGGCAAAGCACGAGCACTTGGGCCTCGCCCAGCGATCGCCGCACGATGCTGTCGACGATCGGGATGCCGAAAGAGGCCGTCTTTCCGGTCCCCGTCCGCGCTTGCACCACCGCGTCTTTGCCCCGGGTCGCGGGCTCCCACACCGCCAATTGGACCGGCGTCGGCACCTCGTAGCCGATGTCCGCCAGGGTCAGCCGCATGTCTTGCGAGAGGGGGAGGGCGTCGAACGAGGGCAGGGGCGCAGGGGTGGCGTCCGTAGCGTCGCTCGGTGTCTGGGCCGAGGTCGTGGTGTCCATCATGTCGTCAGGGGTCGCGCGAGGATCGAACCGTGGTCTTATCCTCGAAGATCTTAGGGAGATTGGGGGGAAGGAGCGGGGGCCTGGCTGGGCCCGAGGCCCTTGCCGATGGCCTCGACGCGGCGGCGTAGAGGGGCAAGCTCGTGGGCTTCGCGGCGAGCCGCGTGTTCTTCCGCATAGCGGAGCCGCTCGATGGCGTCGAGGGCGGCTCGATCATTCGGGGTTTGGCTGCACAGGCGCGCCACCGCGTCGCGCTCCGTCCACTCGGGCATCAGGGCTGCTCGGAAGCGCTGCACGGCCGCGTCCTCGCCGTCGGTGCCGGGGGCCGCGGTGCGGGCGCGGCTCAAGGCTCCGTTCAAGGCGGCCAGGCCTTCATCGCACGCCGCGAGGCCCCCCGTCCCGGGCGACGCGAAGAACACTTGTTGCGTAATTTGCGCCGTTGCAGCAATCACGAACGCTGCCGTCAACGCATAGAACACCCCTGCGAAAGCGACGCGAAACCTCCGGCGCGAACTGCCCTGCTTCGCTCGATCGCCTTCCATGTTACGCCCGTCGACCTGCCTCTCGAAACGCTTGAGCCCTCGTACCACACCTCGGTCGGGTCGTGTGCTGGCGGTCTTTGCCCTGCTGTCCTCGATGCTCGGGGCAAGCTCCGCCGAGGCTTCGTACCTTCGCGACAACGACTACGCCATCGACCTCTTTCAGGGCCCCGTGCTGGCGCCGATTCGGGTCATCGGTATCGCGGGAGCGTACGCCGGGTACGCCGAGGGCATTGAGGGTTTGGTCGCGAACGCCGCGACGCCGGCCGTGCGCGAGCCGTTCAGCGTGAGCTCGCTCGACCTCGACGTCGCCGCCTCGCTTTCCGTGCCGATCGCGCTTTTTAGCCGCAAAAAAGACGATTTCGACAACAGCGGCGGGGAAGACTTCGACTACTCCGACTTCGTATTTTTCACCGCAGGTGGTCTCCTGCAGCTCGGCCGGCTCGGCTTCGGTGGGGTCGCCGAGCTGCAGCAATATTCGTTGACCGAAGGTGGGGAGACCACGCGGATTTACGTGGGAAAACACCATCTGCTCGGGGCCGTTCGGCTGGTTGGCGATCAGTTCATGGTGGGGGCGGGGGCGCGCGTCGCGACGCTCGGCATCTCGGCGCCCGAGGCCGACCTCACGTTCGTCGGCGCGGCCCCCGAGGTGGGCGTGCTCTTGCGGCCCGATTGGCGCTCATTTCGCATCGGCGCCACCTGGCGCGCGCCGGTCTACGCGGCGTCGACCTTCGGCGGAAGTGTCATCGAAAACGGTGTGTCGAAGCTGGGAGGCTTGGTTTTGCCGAGCGATGTCGTGCTGCCCTGGGAGCTCGAGCTCGGCGTCGCCGTCCAGGTCGGGCCGCGGCCCCTCAACCCCGAGTGGCTCGATCCGACGAACCAAGAGAAGACCCTGCTCGAGACATTCACGCGCCGCCGTGACGAGCGCGCTGCCGAGAACGCCGCGGCGCTCGAGAAAATCGAGGATCCGAAGGCCCGCGAGGACCGCAAAAACGCCCTCGAAGTGGAGGAGGCGCGGGTGCGCGCCGAAGAGCGCGAGCTTTATCAACGCACCGCCGCGCGCATGAAAGAAGAGCGCCGCGCGAGGTTCGCGAATTGGCCGCGCGAGCACCTGCTGGTGACCGCCGAGCTGCTGGTCTCGGGCCCCGTCGAGAAGGGCGTCAGCATCGAGCGTTTTTTGGCGCAAGGGCGCCCCATTGACCCCCGCCACACGCCCGTCCTTGCGCCCGCGAACGCGGGCTCGGTGGTCGGCAGCTCGGGCGCCGAGGTCAACTTCTCACCGCGTTTCGGCATCGAGACCGAGCCCATCCTGTCCCTCGTGAAGACCCGCTTTGGCAGCTATTACGAGCCCAATCGCTTCGGTCGCGTGGGTCGGCAGCACTTCACGTTCGGCGCCGACATGCGCGTCTTCGACACGACGCTGTGGGGCCTGATCCCGCGGGTCACGTACAAGGTGCAGGCGTCCGTCGACCTCTCGGCGCGCTACGAGAGCTATTCGCTCGGCCTCGGCGTTTGGCGCTGAAGGAGGCTCAGTTGAGGTCGCGCTCGCTGCGCTCGGCCTGGGCCGCTTCGAGGAACGTCGAGGTGATTTCGCGCTCCAGCGCGCTCGCGATTTCTTGCTCGATTTCGTCGTTCGAGGTGGCCATGCGCGACACGTTGATGGCGTAAACGAACACCCGCGTCGGGCGCTCCTCCACCATGCCGCCGATGTCCACGGGGCCGCCGTCGATCAGCACGAGCGCCCGCGGATCCACGCCGTCCGCGACGATTTCGACGCCCGGCACGTCGGCCACGTACAGCTCCGCGCGCTCGACGTAGCGCCGCAGCACCTGGTTGAGGCTCATCACGGCCTTCTTCGCCATCTCGTAAAACTTCGGCTTTTCGGGCACCCAGGGCGGTAGGCCCGCCTCCGCTTCGAGGTCGCGCGAGCGCAAGAACGCCTCGGTCGCGCCCCGTGTGTCGCCCCGTTCGTCGCGCAAAAGGCCCAGATAATAGAAGGCTTCTGCGTTGTTCGCGTCCTTCTGCGTCGCCTCGTCGATGAGCTTGCTGGCCCGATCGGTCTCGCCGATTTCGAACAGCGCGCGGCCCACCAAGAACGCGTGGTGCGGGTTTTCGTAGGGCCCCGCGGGCATCCGCTTGATCGTGCGCTTGGCCTCGTCCTCGTCGCCCTTGGCGATCAGCGCGTCGAACTTGATCAGCAACGCTTCGATGATTTCTTCGTCGACCTCGGCCAAATCCAGCGCCTGATCGCAGAAATCGATGGCCTCGTCGAACTCGCCAAGCGGATGGATGCAGAGCTCCGCGGCGTTGAGCATCGCTTCGAGGTACGTGTCGTCGAGGGCGATCGCCTGCCGGTAGGCCTCGATCGCGTCTTCGCTGTCCCCCTCCATGGCGGCCACGAAACCCAGCAAGTTATGGGCTTCGGGCGAGCTTGGGTCGAGCTCCAGGGCCTTGCGCGCCGAGGCCTGTGCGCCCCGGGTGTCGCCGCGTTGCACGAGGTCCCAACCGCGGTCGAGGTGGGCGGAGAGCTGATCCATGGGGCACACCTGTTCGAAGAAGCGGATTGCGTCAAGCCTTGGCCGAGGTTGTTTCTGCCTCGGCGTCGGCCTCACCCCTTCGCGCGGGCGCGGGGCGCCTTGGCCGCGGGGCGCATCCGTTCGGGCTTGCGCCCCACATGCTCGGCGTTGAACGCGTTGGGACACGCGTCGTTCACGCCGCACGAGGCGCACGCGGGCCGCTGGGCGAAGCACGTGCGACGCCCGTGGAAGATCAAGGTGTGGGACAAAATGTCCCAATTTTCCGGGGGAAATAGCTGGTTGATGTCTTTTTCGACGAGCTCGGGCTTGTCGTTTTTGGACCAACCGAGGCGCTGCGACAGGCGCAAGACGTGGGTGTCGACCACCACGCCTTCGGGCCGACCCCACGTGACGCCGAGCACGACATTGGCTGTTTTTCGGCCCACGCCGGGCAGCTCGATCAGCTCGGCCAGCGTGCGCGGCACCTCGCCGCCGTGGCGTTCGACGAGCCCCCGCGCGAGCCCGACGATGTTCTTCGCCTTCTGGCGGTACATCCCCAGGCCCTTCGTGCGCAGCACCTCTTCGACGTCCGAGACATCGGACGCCGCGAGGCTCTTGGCGTCGGCGTAGCGCGCGAACAGGTGGGGCGTCACCTTGTTCACGAGCACGTCGGTGGTTTGCGCCGAGAGCACCGTGGCCACGAGCAATTGAAACGCCGAGCCATGATCGAGCTCGCAGTGAGCGTCGGGGTACATGGCCCGGAGCTTCGCGAAGGTGCTGGAAGCCTCGGTTTGGGCCTTGGTTTTGCGGGCCAAGCGGACTCCTAGCTCACGAACGCGCGCATCCGCGTCTCCTGCTCATCGAGCAGCTTCTCCACGCTCGCCAGGCCGTTTTCGGCCGCCTCTTGCACCATTTGCAGCACGGTGTTGGCCGAGCCCTTGAGGGCCTCGTAGTAGCGCTGACGCTCGCTCGAATGGATGATCGCCGGGGGCAGTCCCGAGCGCATCAGGATGAGGTTCATGAACAGGCGCGCCACCTTGCCGCTGTCGGTGGTGAAGGGGTAGACGCGCAGCAGGTCGTAGTGGGCGCGAGCCGCGATACGCAGGCCGTTTCTGGTCTTGCGTGTCTCGGGGTCGTTCAGCCAATCGATGACTTGCCGCACTTTGTAGGCAATTTTGTCGGGCGGCGCGTACTCGTGGAAGTAGAGCCGATGTTGGGGGACATCTTT
>CAYLJT010000500.1:0-6634 GCA_964383995.1 uncultured Polyangiaceae bacterium | reverse complement strand
ACGTTGTCCGAGCACGTGGGCGACTGACAGACGCTGGACGTGCACACGCCGCTTGCGCAGTCGACCGACGAAACACACGACGAGCCCGCCTGGCACTGCGCACAAGGACCACCGCAGTCGACGGCCGTCTCACCGGCGTTCTTGACGCCGTCGGCGCAAGACGCGGCAAGGCACACGCCGCCCGTGCACACGCCGCTCTGGCAGTCGGTCGCCGTCGTGCATCCACCCCCCGTGGGGCAATGGGGGCACACCGGGCCACCGCAGTCGACGCCTGTTTCGAGGGCGTTCTTCGCGCTATCGCTGCACGTGGCCGCCTGACACACGCCGGCCGAGCAGACCGCGCTCGCGCAGTCGCTGCCCGTCACGCAGCTCAGGCCGGTTCCGCACGCGCTGCACACGCCACCGCCGCAGTCGACCGCGGACTCACCTTCATTGAGAATGCCATCCACGCAGCTCGACGCCGTGCAAACACCGTTGTTGCAAATCTGGCTCGAACAATCGCCATCGATGAGGCATGCATCGCCAGCGTCGCAGGCGAAGCAGGGGCCGCCGCAGTCGATGTCGGTCTCCGTGCCATTCAAGGCGCCATCGCTGCAAGTGGGCGCCGCGCACAGGCCCTCTGCGCAAACGCCGCTCAGGCAGTCTCCGGGGAGCTCGCATGTTTGGCCGTCGGCGCAAGGGCCGCACACGCTGCCACCGCAATCGGTGGCTGTTTCGTCGCCGTTTTGCACGGAGTCGCCACAAACGGCGGGCTTACAGGTGCCCGTGGCGTCGCACACGAATGAATCGCAGTCGGCCCCCGACAGGCACTCGACGCATTTGCCGTTCTTGCAGGTTTTGCCGCCGTTGTCGGTGCACGCCATGCCGGAGAGGTTGGTTGTCACCTTGGCGCCGTTCAAACAGCTCTGCGTGGTGCAGCTATTGTCGTCATCGGGGGTGTCGGCGTCGTTGGGGGCGAGCACCACGCCGTCGCTCCCACCACAAACATTTGACTTGCAATCGCCGGGGTTGTCGTCGCCCACCACGGTGCCCACCGGGACATCTTGGGTCCCGCACACCCCCGACCAGCACGTTCGGACCAAGCACGGATTCCCCGGGTCGGGGCAATCAGCGGTGGAGTTGCATTCGACCACGCCCGTCCCCGAGCTCGCCGACGTGCTCGTCGTCGTGCCCCCCGAGCCGGCGGACGACGTGTCGGAGCCGCTGCTACAGCCAAAAAGCGCGGCGAGCGCCACGAGCGGCAAGGTTCGGAGAGCGTGTAGAATGCTCATGTCGGTAGATTATCCCTGCTTTTGGGGCGCGTAAACGCTCCCGGACACCCCGCCCAGCGAGGATCGCTTGGTACCAGGATCGTGGTACCGCCTCGCGGAGCCCCAAACGCGGGCCAACGAGGTGGTTTTCAGCACGTTTTTACGCCCGACCGCGCGCCCGCTTCGTCACGAACTTTCGATCGAACAGGCGCACACGACGCACGAAGAGGTCGAGCAGAAAGACCGCGATCGCAGCGTAGACGAAGCGCGGCCAAAGCTCCTCGTGGTAGGTGACCTCCTCGTCCCCGGGGTCGAAGGGCTGCTTGTCGTCGGGGCGCAGGACGCCGCCCGTGGCCGAAGCCACCCGGGCCAAGGCGTCCACGTCCGCCTCGAAACTGCCATATTCGCGCGGATACGGGTTCGTGACGCGCCCCGAGCTGACTGCCACGCTGCGCAAACTGCCATCCTCCGCCTCACGCGCGTGCTCAGCCTTGAGCAGAAACGAGCCAAAGCCCAAAAGAGGCGTCTTGGCCTCGTAGCGCCCGGGGGCGACCTGCCGGAAGGGCACCTTCTGCTCTTCGCCCTTGGGCTCGGGCCCGCGCACGAAGAGCGTGGAGACAAAGCCATTCTCGAAGCGCTCGTCGCTGCCAAAGGCGTCCACCGTGGCGACCACCTCGCCCGACACCACCTCGGCGCGCATATCGAGCTCGCGCTGGTGTTTCTGGCGCATGTGCTCGTGCACCATTTGACCCCAGAAACGCGGCCATCCGGGCCAACGCAGCCACTCCACCGCCCAGCGCGACTTGACGTCGCTCGTCCACGCCAAGGTCCAGCCGAGCCCCACCCGCCAGCGAGCCAAAATGGGCTCCCCCATGTCGCTCGCCAACAGCTCTTCGGCGGGGGTGGGCTTCATTTTGGTGGAGACATAGCCATGGAGGTTGGGCGCGGTGCGCACGTCGATGCTTTTCAGGAACGAGGCACTGCCCGTCTGCACCACGGGAAACCACTCTTCGACGGCCGCGGCCCTGGCTATCATCTCGGTCTCTTTCGTGAAGACGCGAGGGAGGTTGTTGGGATCGGTGACCGGGTGATAACGGCCTCCGCCCACATCGGCTATCATCTTGAGCAGACGTTCATCGATGTCGGTGCCCAGCCCGACCGTGGTCACCGTGATCGACTCGGCGATCATCGCCGACACCAGATCCCGAATACCGGAGCTCGGCGCCTTGCCGTCGGTGAGCAGAATGACGTGCTTCTTGCGGGCCTGGGTGACCGTCATGTCTTGGTAGGCCGCGTCGAGGGAAGAGAAGATCTCGGTCCCTCCGCCGGGCGCGATGCGCGCGATATCGCCGTTGATCCGCGAGCGATTGCGGGCCGGTTGCAGCTTGACGTAGCGCGTCGGCGACGAGTCGAACGCGATGACGCCGACGAGGTCGTCGGGCGACAGCACCGAGACCGTCGCCTTCGCGGCGGCCTTGGCCATCTCCAAGGGCAAACCGTTCATGGAGCCCGAGCGGTCGATGACGAGCATCATCGCCACACTGGGCATCTCCTTCTTGCGCTCGTTCTCCATGCGAACGGGCAAGATGCGCTCAATCGTGGTGTTGTACCAACCGCCCAGACCAAAGCCCTGCTCGCCGCCGGCGAACAAGAACCCTCCGCCCAAGTCTCGGACATATTGCTCGATGAGCTCTTGGCTCTGCAAAGACACCTGGTCTTTGGCGACGTCGGAGAGGATCACGAAGTCGTAGCGTTCTAGCTCTTTGAGCGAGGTCGGCATGCCGACCGGAGGCCGCATGTCCACGTCGAGCTGCTGGGCCGTGAGCGCGCTCGAAAGCGGTTGACCGTGCTCGGGGGTGCCTTCGACGTACAGCACCGCGGGCCGCCCCGGCACATCGACGGTGGTCGAATAGCGGTTGTTCTCTTTGAACTTGTCGTCTGTCAGGGGCTCAATCTCGAATAGGTAGGTGACCGGCCCCGCCAGGCGCACGACGCTCTTCCACACGACATCGTTCGTGCCCGCGACGAGGTCGAGCTCGCGCACGCCGTCGAGGCCGTTCAAGGCCTCGCCCTGAAACAGCCGCGCACGAACCCGGGACGGCCGCGTGGCGAACAAATCGGCGTGGACCTCGAAGGTCTCACCGACCTTGACGTGGTCAGGCAGCTTGAGCTCGCGCACCGCGACTTCGGCGGGGGCCGCGCGGGTCGAAGGCGCGACGGACACGCGCACGCCAAAGCCCCGGGCGCGGCCGGCTTCGGCGACCATGTCGCCTTCGGTCTCGACGCCATCGGTGACGAGCACCGCCCGCTTGAGATAGCCCGCCGGATAGAGCCCGTAGGCGAGCTGCAGCGCGGCCTCGATGTTGGAGCCGGCGCCGGCGTCTTTGCCCACATGCCGCTCGATCGTAGGGGGCTTCGCCTCGTCGTCGTCGGGGGACACCTCGGGCAGCGCGAGGGGCCGCGAGGCGAAGGTGATGACCCGGATCCGCGCGTCTTCGGGGCGCTCTTTCTCGGCCCGCGCGACGAGCTGACGCGCATCGTCGAGGGCCTCGTCGGAGATGGAGTCCGAGACATCCACGAGGTAGACGGTGCACACCTTCTGCGTCGACGCGGTGCGCGCGAGGCGCGACAAACCAAGGGCGAGCAGGGCCACGAAGGCAACGCGCAAGAGCACCGAGAGCACCCGCTGCGGCCAGGGCAGGTCGGCGAGGGAGCGCGCCAAAACCCCGATGAACCAGGGCGCCAAGAGCAGCGCGCCGAGCATCTTGGGGTTGAGCAGCTCGTAGGTGACGCCCTCGCGCTCGAAGGACAACGTGGGGTCGGGGTCGAGCAGCACGAAGCGCCGATAGGCCCAGAAGAGCAGGCCAAAGAGCGCGACACAAAAGATGACCCAGCCGAGGATGCGGGACTTTTTCGGGGCGAAGGCGTCGCTCATACGGTGACTCTCCGGTGGTAGGTGAGCCACTCGATGGCCGTCACGAACAGCACGGCGGCGAGCAGGTAAATCCAAACTTCGCGGCGCACACCGAGCTGGAAGCCCTCGGCCTCCGAGGCCTTCTGGGCGCCCACGGTGAGCTCGGGCGCGGGCTGAATGGCGCTCTCCGTGGGATCGGAGAGGTTGGCCGCAAACATACTGGCCTCGTCGGGCGCGGATCCGTCCGCCAGCAGGCTGTAAAAACCGGCGTCTTGACCGAAAAACAGCGCGCGACCGTTCTCGATAGGGACCTTGCGCGTCGTGCCGTCGGGCAGCGTCAACGTGGCTGAGCTCGCAGCCGAAGGAGCAGGCACCTGGAAGACGCGCCCGGTGGTGAACGAAGAGATGTAGTCCGTGTCCTCTTCGATGAAGTCGTTGATCACGTTCAGCAAGAAGAGCGGCCACGCGATGCGCAGCGGCAGATCGGTGTCTCGGACATCGAGGCCCAGCGCGACGAACTTCGCGCCTCCGCGCGTGCCGGTCACCAGCAAGGGCCCTTTGAAGCTCTTGCCCAGGACCTTGTCGCCTTCGCGCGGCTCCAAGACGCGGGCCTTGCCCACGTTCACCGCGCCGAGCGAGGTGTGCCGCAAAATCGGGTGTTTTTCGTCGAGCTCGTCGAAGCCAAGCTCGTAGTTGGGGTCGTCGTTCTCAACCACCTTGCCCACGCCCACGGGGGCATTGGGCCCATCGGGGTTGAGGTAGAGCAACTGACCTGCATTGGCGGCCACGGGGGGCGCCACGCCATCGAACACGGTGACATCGAAGGCGCCCTTCGGCGGGTAATCGGCGGGCGTGACGGTGGTGACGTCGAGGTACTCGTCGAGCAACAACGCGGCTTCCAAATACATGTTGCCAGGGGTCACCGTGAGCACGCGGGCCCGGCGACGCTCGGGCAACAGGGCATAGGCCTTGTCGTCAGCGGGCAGGTCGTCGGGGAGGCCTCCCGCCAAGGCAAGGTGGGCCTCGAGCGTGCGCGAGGCGCCCGACAGGTTGGGATAGAAGCGTGGCAGTCGCTCGCCCGCCCCGAGCTTCAACCGCGAGAGGTCGATCAAGGTGCCGTCGCCCAACAGAGAGAGCTCCAGATCGAGGTCTTCGGCGCTCGTGTTGGTGATCTCGAGCAGCACTTCGTAGCGGCTTTTGTCGAGCGGGTAACGTCGCACCGAAAACGCAGTAATGGCCGCGTTCTTTGCGCCACTGCCGATGGGAATGAACGACAGCTTGACGTCGCCCAAGGCCACCTCGCCAAAGCCGTCTCTGGCCTGTCCCAAGGCTCCATCCGACACCACGATGATCTCGGGTCGGGGCAAACCACCCAACGAATCCACGGCAAAACGCAGCGCCCGCGCGAAGTCGGCCCGCGTGTCCGTGGGGCGCACGGCGGCCAGGGCGCCCTCCAAGGTGGACACGTCGTCCGTCATCGTGGACAGCGGCGTGACCGTCGCGTCCATTTGCGCGATGAGCATACGATCGGCGCCCGAGAGGCCCAAAATCAAGGTCTTGATGCGCTCTTTGGCGGCGTCGATGCGGCTCGGCGCGACGTCGATGGCCTTCATGCTGGCACTGGCATCCACGAGGACAATCACGTTGCGCCCTTCCAAGAGCGACGCGGAAGGCCTGGGATCGCCGAGCGCGATGAGCAAGAGGGCCAATAGCGCGAGCTGCAACAACAGCGACAGAATGCGCTTGAGCTGCGAGAAGAGGCTCGTCGCCTCTTTGTCGCGCAAGATGCGCTCCCACAGCCGTTCGAAGGGCACTGCGACGGGGCGCCGGCGCAGCTTGAGGATGTAAAAAAAGACGACGATCGCCGCGGCGACGGCGCCGAGGGGCAACAACGTGGCTAGGGGGACGCCAACGAAGTGCACGCGTTACCTCAAGAAACCGCCCCGCCGAAACACGCGGAGGATGAGCTCGTCGAAGGGAACACCGATGTCGGCGGTGAAATAAGGCACTTGGCGTGCGGTGCAGAAGCGGCGCACATCGTCGAGGTAGCCGTCGTAGGCCTCGGCGTAGCGCTCGAGGATCTTCGAGGTGACCGTGACCTCGCGCTCTTCGCCCGTCTCGCAGTCGTACACGCGCACATCGCCGCGCAGGTCGGGGCGAGCCTCGCGCGGGTCGACGATGTGCAAAACGAAGGGCTCGAACTTGTTGTAGCGCAAAGTGTTGATGCCGTGCTCGAAGCCCGAGGGGTCGTACAGATCGCTCAAAAGCACGGCCAAACCGCGCTTTTTGTGCTGCGCGACAAACGTCTTGAGGGCCGCGCCGAGGTCGGTGTGGCCCGTGGCCTTGACCCCTTCGAGGAAGCGAAACACCCGAAAAATGCGGGCTTTGCCGCGGGTCGTGGGCATGCGCCCGCTGATCTCTTCGGTGGCGGTGACGATCGCCACGCGATCGAGGTTCGCCAAGCCGACAT
>CAYLJT010000499.1:0-6664 GCA_964383995.1 uncultured Polyangiaceae bacterium | reverse complement strand
GCCTTGCAGGGCCGCGCCGACCGCCACGACCTCGTCGGGGTTGACCGATTTGTTGGGGTCTTTTCCGAACAGCTCGCGCACGGCCTTCTGAACGGCGGGCATGCGCGTCATGCCGCCGACGAGCACAACGGTGTCGACTTGCGCCGCGCTCATGCCGGCGTCGGTGAGCGTTCGTTGGCAACAGCGAAGCGTGCGCTCGATCAGACCAGCGCACAAAAGCTCGAGCTCGCTGCGACGCAGAGAGCGTTCGAGGTGGAGCGGACCGTCGGGCCCGGCGGCGATGAAGGGGATGTTGATTTGCGTGTCGAGCGAAGAGCTAAGCTCGTGCTTCGCGCGCTCGGCGGCCTCTTTGAGCCGTTGCAGGGCGCCGCGATCGGTCCGCAAATCGAAGCCGTTCATGAGCGCGAACTCGTCGGCGAGGGTGTCGATGATGATCTGATCGAAGTCTTCGCCACCGAGGTGCGTGTCACCGCCGGTCGCGCGCACGTTGAACACGCCGCCGCGCAGCTCGAGGATCGAAATATCGAAGGTGCCACCGCCCAAGTCGTAGACCGCGATGACCTCGTCCGTGCCGCGATCGAGGCCGTAGGCGAGGGCGGCCGCGGTGGGCTCGTTGATGATGCGCTTGACGTCGAGGCCCGCGATGCGCCCCGCGTCTTTCGTGGCCTGCCTTTGCGCGTCGTCGAAGTAAGCGGGCACCGTGATGACAGCCTCTTCGACCGCCTCGCCGAGGAAGGCCTCGGCGACCTTCTTCATTTCGGCGAGGACCATGGCCGATAGCTCGGGGGGCGAGATCTTTTTGCCCCGGACCTCGACCCAGGCGTCACCGTTCTCGGCGCCAACGATGTGATAGGGCGCGAGGGCGCGCTGTTTCGTGGCCTCTTCGGAGTCGAGCTTGCGCCCCATCAGGCGCTTCACCGCATAGATCGTGCTCTCGGCGTTCGTCGCGGCTTGGCGCCGCGCGACCTGTCCGACGAGGCGCTCGCCCGTGGCGAGGAAGCCGATCACGGAGGGCGTGGTGCGTGCGCCTTCGGCGTTGGGGATCACCGTGACTTCGGTGGATGAAGCGACGTGCCGCGGCTCCACCACAGCCACGCACGAATTGGTGGTCCCGAGGTCGATGCCGATCAACTTCCCCATCGCGGCCGCAGCATACACAAGGTCAGCTGGAGACGGAAACCCGCGAATTGTTGCCTATTGCGGGGATTCTTAGCTGGCGCTCGCGGGACCCTTCGACACGACGACGAGGGCGGCACGTACGAGACGCGTGCCCATCGCATAGCCCGGTTGCACCTCGGCCATCACGACCCCCGCCCCGTGATCGGGCGATTCGAGCTGTTGAATGGCCTCGTGCACCGCGGGATCGAAGGCGGCGCCCACCCCGGGAACCCTTGTGATGCCCATCTTTTCGAGGGTGTCCTGGAATTGTTTGAGCACAATACGTAGGCCATCGACGACAGCCTTGGCCTCCGCGGCTCCGCCGATGGTCAGCGCGCGCTCGAGGTTGTCGAACACGGGCAAGAGGTCTTTGACCGTGGTCTCGCGCCCCCGGGCGTAAGCGTCGTCGAGCTCTTTGCGGCTGCGCTTGCGGAAGTTGTCGAAGTCGGCTGCCGTGCGAAGCAACTGGTCGCGCATCTTGGCGGTCTCGGCTTTGGCAACCGCGATGGGGTCTTCGACCGTGGCTTCGACCACAACCTCGGGGGCCGCCTCGGCTTCGCTGGCGTCGGTCGTGGCTCCGTTGGGTTTCCCGTTGTCTTCGGCTTCGCTCATCTCGCCGCGCACTATAACCAGGGCCGATCCCCTGGCAATGCGTTTGCGTCGGCCTTGGCGGGGCGATTGCACGCCCGCGCGGGCCGGCGTAGATCGGGCGAAATGAGTGTCGAGCAAGCGGCGGTAGGGGTTGCGGCCCCGGCGTTGGAGCGGACGGAGACCCCGGTGGCAGGCCCCTTGGAGACCCAGGCCGAGCTGCTCGAAGCGGCGTCCCGATACCTGCTCGGAAACTACAGGCAGGCGCCCTTCGTGCTAGATCGCGGCCAGGGCTGCGAGGCCTTCGATGTGGAGGGGAGGCGCTACCTCGACCTCAGCGGGGGCGTCGCGGTGACCTCGCTCGGACACTCGCACCCGCGCCTTTCGGCGGCGATCGCCGCACAAGCGGCGCAATTGATTCACACGTCAAACTATTTTTACAACGCCCAGAACGTGCGGCTGGCCCAACGGCTTTGCCTGAAAACGGGCTTCGATCGGGCCTTTTTCTGCAACTCGGGCGCCGAGGCCAACGAGGCGCTGATCAAGCTCGCCCGGCGCTATTTCTTCGCGCGCGGCGAGGCCAATCGCTACGGGATCATCGCCTTTCACAACGCATTTCACGGGCGAACCATGGGTGCCCTCGGGGCCACGGGCACGCCGAAGTACCACGAAGGGTTCGGTCCCCTCACCGGCTACACCCACCTGACCTACGGCGACATCGGCGCGGTTCGCTCGGCGATGAGCCCCGAAATCGCAGCCATTTTGGTGGAGCCCGTGCAGGGCGAAGGGGGCGTGCTCCCGGCGCCGCCGGGCTTTCTCAGCGCGCTTCGGCGGCTCGCCGACGAGCATGGCGCGCTGCTCCTGCTCGATGAGGTTCAAACGGGGATCGGCCGCACGGGGCGCTTCCTCGCGGCGGAGCACGAGGGTGTGCGCGCCGACGCGGTCGCTCTCGCAAAGGGCCTTGGCGGAGGCTTCCCCATTGGCGCGATGTTGTGCCGCGAGGCGGTCGCGGGAGCCCTCTCCGCGGGCACGCACGGCACGACGTTCGGCGGCAATCCGCTGGCGTCGACAGCGGCGCTCACGGTGTTGGACGTGGTCGACGAAGAGGGCTTGATCGAAGGCGCCGAGAAGAAGGGCGCGGTCCTTTCGAGCCTACTCGCCGAGCTCGTGCGCAAACATCCGCGCGCGTGCGTGGAGGAGCGGGGTCTCGGCCTTTTGCGCGGCCTGCGCGTCGCAAAGGGGATCGACCTTCGCGCGTTGCTCACGAAGGTGCGCGAGCGCGGCCTGTTGCTGACGGTGGCGGGCGCCGACGTGCTGCGCTTTACGCCGCCGCTCATCGTGACCGAAAACGAGCTGCGCGAAGCGACCTCGATCGTGGACGCCGCTCTTACTGAAATCGAAGCGTCTTAACGCGCGAATTGGGGCTCCACGTTGCGTGCTGCGGGACCCGTTGTCGATCCAATTCCCTGCTCGGGCTGCGGCAAGCTCGTCGATCCCCTGAGGGCGGGTCACGTCGCGATCTTCGACTCGGAGCTGCACTACTTCTGCGACCGCTCCATTTGCCGCGCGCTCTTTCTTGGTGAAGCGCCGACATTTCCCCTCGCAAAACCGGAGGGGACAGCGAGCGCGCCGCCGCCGTCGATGAAGCACGAGCGCGACGACGAGCCGATCCGCACCGCTTTCGAGGGCACGCCCTACGGCGACGAGCTCTCGGATCCGAGCGTCGTGGAGGACGTCCCTGCCCTCGTCGAGCCCGTTGCGCCCACCATCTTGACCGAGAGCCGCCCTGCGCAAGAGGGCGTCGATCCGCGGGATGCGGGCGCCTTGTTGCTGGTGATTGCGCTCGTGGCCGGGCTGCTCGTCGTGGTGCTTGGCGTCGCGGGCGATGGTCCGATCGTGGTCGGCGCGCGCATCTTGCTGGCCTTCGTCGGCGCGGGAATGCACGTCGGTCGCTTCCTGACGCTGCCGCGCGACGAGGTCGAGGCGAGCCCGTACCCCACGTTGGCGGCGCCGATCCTCGGCGGCTTCGTCGCGATTTGGGCCACATTTGGCGCAGATTCCGCGCTCGCCAGCGAAGCGGCCTCGCTCGCGGGCATCATCGTGACCGCCACCGCGATCACCACCTGGGCGGCGCAGCGCGCGTCGAGCCCGATCGTCATCGAGCGCGCGTGGATCAACGACTCGTTGACCGTCCCCGCGCGGCGCCTCGACGAGAACGGTCTGCCTTCGGTCACCGACGAGCTCCGCGTCGGCGATCGGATCATGGTCGAGAGCGGCGAGGCCGTGCCCGCGGACGGGGTGGTCACGGGCGACGACGTGGTCGTCCTGCCGTGGCTTGGCGCGCTCACGACCGTGCGCAAACGCACGGGCGACGCGATCGTCGCGGGCGCGCGCGTGGTGAGCGGCAGGCTCATCGCGCAGTGCGTGGCGGTGGGCGTCGATCGCGCGTGGGTACGGCTGCTCGTCGATGCGCGGCGTCGCGTTGATACATCGAGCCCGACCGCCCGCGCGACGCGCGCGATGACCACGCGCTGGGCCCCCGTCGCGACCATCGTGGGCGCGGTGGCCGGCGCCGTCTCCGGCCGATCCATGGTGGAGGTCGCGATGGTCACGGTGGCGATCTACGCCGCCCTCACGTCGCCCGTATTGGGCTCGATCGCCGCGACGCACGCCGTGCGGAGCGTGCTCGTCGCGCTGCGCCGTGGCATCGCTTATCGCAGCGCGGACGCTTGGGATCGCGCGGGGCGCGTGGGTGCCGTCGTGTTTTGCGCGCGCGGCACGCTATTGCTCGGCGAGCCGGAGCTCACGGAGCTCGAGGTCTTGGGCGATCGCTACGACGCCGAAGAGCTGCTCGGCCTCGCCGCCGCGGCCGAGCGCGGGCAAACCCATCCCGTCGCGATCGCCATCCTGCGCGCCGCGCGCACCCGCGGAATTCGCCTCGATGGCGTGCGAAATACGCAGGTCTTCGAGGGCCTCGGCGTCAAGGCCGTGACGTCGGGCGGGCAAGAGCTCTACGTCGGCAAGCGCGCGCTGCTCATGGATCACCACATCTCCGTGGCCGCCGCAGAGCACCGCGTGGCCGAGCTCGAAGCCCTCGGAAGAACGGTGGTGCTCGTCGCCGTTGGCGGCCGTCTCGCGGGCATCCTCACGCTGCAAGATGGCCTGCGCCCGGGGGCACGCGCGGCCGTTCAACACGTGACCGACGCCGAAATGGACCCGGTGATCCTGTCGGGCGACGCGCGTGAAACCTGCGAGGCCATCGGACGCGCGCTCGACGTCGAGCACCTGCGCCCCGACGTCGCGCCCGGCGAGCGTGGCGCCGAGGTCCGCAAGCTCATGGAGTCGGGCGTCACGGTGGCCGCCATCGGCCACGTGGGCGCAGACGACGCGGCCCTCGCCGCGGCCGACGTCGCGATCGCGCTCGGCGCCGCGGGCTCGGCCGCCGACGTCGATATCGCGTTGGCCTCCGAAGATGTCCGAGACGCGTCGCTCTCGTTGGCCCTCGCGCGCGCGAGAGAGCGCCAAACGCAGGCCGCCGTGGCGCTCGTGTTGGGCCCCGCGTTGCTTGGCGCCCTGGTCTCCGCCTTCGGCGTGCTCCCCGCCGCGTACGCGCCGCTCGCATCCCTTTTCGGCTCGGCCGCGGCTCTCTTGCACGCGCGCTCCCTCGAAGCCCCGCAAGAACCCCAGCACAACGACGCGGCGGCTTGACGTAGCGCGCGCCCAACGGAATATGTTGAGCCCTATGGCACCTTGTTGGGAGCAGGGCGTGTGAGCACACCGGCCGACAAGGCAGCGCGCGAGAAGCTCCGCACGCGGCTGACGACCTACATGGCGAAGAAGGGCCTGCGCTCGACGGCCCAGCGTCGCATCATCGTCGACACGTTCCTCGAAGGTTCGGCGCACATCACCATCGAAGATCTCCTCGCGGAGGTCCGCACCCACGATCGGGGCATCGGCTACGCGACGGTCTACCGCACGCTCAAGCTCCTCGCCGAGTGCGGCGTCGCCTTCGAGCGGCGCTTCGGCGACGGTCTCAGCCGCTACGAGCTCGCCGACGACGGCGCCGCCCACCACGACCACCTCATTTGCGTGAACTGCGGCAAAATCGTCGAGTTCGAAGAGCCGCGCATCGAAGACCTCCAAGACGAAATCGCCAAGCGACACGGCTTTCGCATGTCCTCGCACAAGCACGAAATGTACGGGATTTGCAGCGATTGCCAGGCGCAGGGCGCTTCGGCCTAGGCCCGTCGATCACTCACCGAGCTGGGCGACGTAGCTCACGCGGGCCGTGCTGCCTCCGCCAAGCGGATTGAACAACGTCGGCCCAGGCGGCGATACGAGGCCCGCATACGACGTGTGATCGATCACGACGTAATACATGCCGGGGGGCAGCGTGAAACGGCGCAGGTCCTGGATGCCCGGCTGCAACGGCCCTCCCGCGACCACCGGCCCGGGCGGAGCGCCGAGCGGCTTGCCCGTTTGATAGGCCTCGCGCCAGCCATCACCGATGCTCTTTTCGACGACCATCACGTCCACCGCGGGCCCGGCCACGCTCATCGTCATGAACAGCGATTGCCCCGGCTCCGCGACCTCGAACGGTCCGAGATAGTCCCGCTGCTCGGCCTGCACATCGACGGTCTCGTTGGCGTACGTGAGACGCTCGCTTTGGCTCACATCGAACGGATGATGCGGTCGTTGCGGCGGCATCAGGATGCCCAGCGCGAAATCGTCGCCGCGCTCGCTGTTGTGCAGCACGGTGAAGCCCCGCGTGAGCTCCCCCGAAACAATTTGATTACCAAAGAAATTCGCGACGCTGCCGAGGGGCGTCATCGCGGTGGCCACATCGACGAGCGTGTTCTCGACGTAACCAAGCCGAAAATCGGGGCCTTGAATGATGCGGTTGAGGCGGCCCCACACG
>CAYLJT010000498.1:0-6673 GCA_964383995.1 uncultured Polyangiaceae bacterium | reverse complement strand
ACGCAGCGCGACTGCTCTTTGGCGGGGTTTCCCGGCGTGTTCGCCATCGGTGACGTGGCGGCCGTTGTGGATGCCAAAGGCGTTACGGTGCCGGGCCTGTGCCAGGGCGCCATGCAGGGCGGGGCCCACGTCGCGAGGTCCATCGTCGCCGACTTGAAGGGCAAAAAGCGCCCCGAAATGGTCTACCTCGACAAGGGCACCATGGCCACCATCGGCCGCTCGCGGGCCATCGCGCAGATCGGCGCCATGAAGCTGACAGGCATGTTGGCCTGGATGGCCTGGATGGGTGTCCATATCCTGTTTCTCATCGGCTTTCGCAACCGCCTCATCGTGATGTTCGAGTGGATGTGGCAATACATCACCTGGAGACGCGGAGCCCGGCTCATCACCGGTCATGGTCGGAGCCCGACGTCGGACGTCGTCAAAGGGCTTCTGGACAAGGGCACGAACGGCTAGCATGGGCCGATGACACGGCATTCGCTTTTCTTCCTCGGCGCGGTGATTGTAGCTTCCGCGGCGGCTTGGGGCTGCGGCAGCGACGGCGCGGTCTCCAGCACGTCGTCGTCCGGGACAGCGTCCACCTCCTCGGGCACGTCGAGCAGCGACAGCACGACGACCTCGGGCACGGGCGGCGCCGGCGGCGCGGGCGGTCAGGGGAGCAGCACGGCGTCGTCCGGGACGGGCGGGAGCGGCGGCGCGGCCTGTCCCCCCTTGCCACCCGCGTGCGACGCTCCCCTCCCCGACCCGGGCCCGACCTTGGACTGGAACAACGTCGGCTCTTACCTCGTCGTCGCCGAGGGCGACCCGCGGCACCGCGGCCGAGACCTCTTCCTGAACCCCGGCGATCCCCAATGGGTGCTCGCCAAATTCGCGTATGGCGCGCTGGACGACGACCTGAAGGGCGAGCAGGTGGACATCTGGCTGCTCCGCGACTGCGGCGCCAACTGGCAGCTCCTCGGCAGCGCGACGACCAGCAACGACGGTGATCATGCCACGGTGGAAGGGGTAGACGACACCGGCGGGCGGGTGTTCTTCCAAATTCCAGCCGCCGACACGCTCGGTCTCGGACGCCACCGCCTGCACCTCGTGGTCCGCGGCGACCTTACCTCCACCGACGTGTTCATCGAGGTGGTCGCGCCCGGCACCAAGCTGTTCGTGAGCGACGTGGACGGCACCTTGACGACCGACGAAAACGCTGAATTTGGCGCGCTTTTGACGGGCAGCCTGCCGAACATGAACACGGACGCCTCGGCCGCACTGACGCTGTTGGCCGAGAAGGGCTACCGACCTTTCTACCTGACCGCCCGCCCCGAATGGCTCGGACAACGGACCCGGGATTTCCTCGACACCAACGGCTTTCCAGCCGGCATCGTGCACACGACGCTCACCTTCGAAGGGGCCCTCGGCAACGCCGCGGAGACCTACAAGACGGACGAATTGGCTGCCCTGACCGCGAAGAGCCTGGTACCGAGCTGGGTGTTCGGCAACACGAGCTCGGACGCGGCAGCCTACGAAAACACCGGGATCCTACCCCTGGACCACCGGGTCTTCTTCCAATACGACGACACCTTCGGCGGTCGGCGTATCGAGGCCTACACCGCGCTCTTGGGCGAATTTGGCGCGCTGCCCTGCGCCCAATAAGCAGGTTGTTGGAACAACCGGGGTCCGCCGAGCAGACCCGCCAGGTTGTCGACCAGACGCACGTTCGGCGGCAGCGTCATGTCGGTCAGACGCTTGGCGTTGCCACCACCGATGTAGAGAACGCGGTAGTTGAAGATCGGACCGAGCACGCTGATCACCTCGGCCACGCGCTTCTTCCAACGCTTGTTTCCGACCTCGAGCCGCGCCGCTTCGCCCACACGCTCTTCGTACGTCTTTCCCTTCTTGAAGGGATGGTGGGCAAGCTCGATGTTGGGCACATAGACGCCGTCGACGTAGAGCCCTGTCCCCATGCCCGTGCCCAGGGTGATGACCATCTCCACCCCCTGCCCTTCGATCACCGCGAGCCCCTGAACGCCTGCGTCGTTGGCGACCCGGGTGGGCTTTTGCAAGCGCTTTTCGACGGCTTCTGCCAAAGCATACCCAGCCCAGGAAGGGTGCAAGTTCGGTGCGGTGTGGGTGACCCCCTGAACGACGACCCCTGGAAAGCCGACGCTGATTCGCTGGTAGGCGCGCTGCGCAGCCAGCCTCGCTTCGAGCTCGAAGAGCGCCGCGAGCACGGCTTCGGGGGTGGCCGGTCGCGGCGTCTCCAGGCGCTCGCGCGCGGTCAGCGCCTCCCCCACGTGATTGACGACGATGGCCTTGATGCCGGTACCACCGATGTCGAATGAGAGGGTGTCCTCGGGACGATCGTGCACCACGATGTCCGCGGAAACCGATGTTTCGCTGCGGTTTGTGCCGTACGATGGCGTCGAGCGCGGCTCGCTGCCCCGCCCCCGAAGCTCGACCAAGAGCCGCTCGACGCCGAGCGCCAAGCGAAGAATGTCGGAGCCAAGGCCCATGGAAGCTTCCTAGCGCCGTCCTTCGCGGATGAGAAGGGCTTTACGAGCCGGAAAGAAATCGCTATGGTCGCCGCCTTGCTACGCGTCCTATCGGGCTGCCCGCGCGTTGCCTAGCCTTCCTCTCGCGTCCCGTGGAGCTACCCATGCCCGTCGAGCATTTCTACACCGTGCGTGCGTCTTCCCAAGGCAAGACCCTGCTCTTCTTCGCGGAAGAAGAGGGCAAGCCAGGCGTCGGAAAGAGCGGTCTTTCCGCGGCTACCACGAGCGCCGCCTACGTTCGCGAAGGGGAAGGCGCGACGGTCATACCGCTCGTGGATCGCGTCCCTGGACAAACGGTCGAGGGCGCATTTTTCGAGGTCGACGCCGTCCATCTGCCCGGAGTCTACGCGCTCAGCGCGCCCGACGCGCTTTTGCGGCAGGGGTCCACGCGGGCCCTCGTGCTCGTCCGCGCCCCGGGCGCCACCATTCGGCCCATCACCATCGACCTCGTGGCCTACGATCCGCAGGACGAAGATCGCATGGGCGTCTCGAGCTTGTCCTCGGAGCGACGGCACGAGTTTCTGCGGCGCGCGCTGCCCCGCTTTACCGAGATGGAGCTCGAGCTCGGACGCGACGTCGAGTCTACCTTGAAGAGTCACCTTGCCGAGCGGAAGCAAAAGTCCAAAGGCAAGAAGGCACAAAAAGACGAGCCCGGCGCGGCCCGCAAGAAGGCCGAGAAGAAGGCGAAGAAGGCCGAAAAGAGAGCCGAAAAGAAGGCTGAGAAAGCCGACAAGAAGGCGAAGAAGCAGGCCGAAAAGGTCGCCGACGCCGAAAAGAAGAGCAAGAAGGCCAAGAAGGACTGAGGCGGAGCCATGTTCTACACCATCCAAAAAGGCTCTCGGCAGAAGAGAGCGCTCGTCTACGCGGTCGACGCGGCAAACCTCGCCCACCCGAAGACCGGCCTGAGCGCCAAGACGGCGGGCGCGACCTTCGCCTACGTGCGCGAGGGGGCCGGGCACGCCGAGCGTTTCTTACCCGTCGAGGGTCAAGCGGGCGTATACACCGAGGGAGGGTTCACCGCGGTCGACAGCGAGCTTCTGCCCGGCGTCTACGAGGTCGGTCTGCCCGACGCCATCTTCGAGCCGGGGGCCGACGCCGCCCTTGTTTCTCTCCAGTTTCCGGGTGCCGCCATCGAGCCCATCCGCATCAGCTTGGTCGCCTACAATCCCCAAGACGAGAGCCGACTCGGCATGACGGCCCTCGGCCCAGAGGGCCGCGTCAACGCGCTGCGCGGGGCCTTTCCGCTGCTCACCGCCAGGGAAAAGACCCTGGCCGAGGCCCTCGAAAGCAAGAAGTAAGGTTGGCGTTCATTCGCGTCTTCGAGGAGCACGAGGCAACCGGGGAAATCCGCGACGTCTACGAAGCTCTCCAGGTCGCCTACCTGACCCCGGCGCGACGTGCCCGAGGCACCGTCTCCTTGCCGCCGATCATTCGTGTGTTTGGCCTCTCGCCAGCGCTGCTGCGAGCACGCGTGGCCTTCTCGGACACATTTTACAGATCCGGTAGCTCGGGCCTCGGGCGCCGCCGCGAAGAGCTTATCGCGGTGTGCGTTTCCAGCCTGCTCGGCTGCCACGCCTGCGCCCTCGGTCACGGCGCGTTTCTGCGCAGGGCGGGCCTCGCGTTGGAGGATGTCGGTGGCGTGCTGGCAGACTTCCGCGCGGTCCGCGCCCTCGACGCCGTGGACCGCGCGATCTTGACGTTTGCGGAGCGGCTCACGCTGTCGCCCGAGGCCATCTCGCTTGCCGATCGCGAGCTCTTGACGGGGGTAGGCCTGGACCTACCCGCTCAAGCTGCCATCGTCCTCGCCAGCGCGTACCGGGGATTCATCAATCGGGTAGCCGGACTCTTGGGCGTAGACCTGGCGACCGACGGCCCGGATGTCGAGCTCATGGAGTACGCGGCAAGGAATGTCGTGTGGCCGTCTTCCCAGACCGCCGCGCGCCCCGCGAGGCGCCCTTGGACCGCGTCTCCGTCGCTCTTTGAGCCCCTCGCTCCGGAAGCCGTGCGGGCGCACCAAGACCTCGCCGCGCGGGCCTCCGACCTACTCCTTCCCCCCGTATCCTTCCCGCTCCTGCGCGTCGCCTACGCCGGCTCCGTGGACGTCCTCGGCCACGGTGCCCTCGCGGCTTACACCCGGCAAGGCTTCGAGGCCCCGAGCCAGGTCGGCCCGGGCCACCTCGATGCGCTGCGCGCCGAAGGGTACGACGACGTCGCGATCCTCGGGCTCGCCGTCGCCATCGCCCTCACGCCAGCCACGGCGTGTTTGAGCGTTTGCTTCGATGCATGGTGAGGTTGGGCAGACGCTCGCGTTCCGAATGTCTCAGACACCACGCCAGATGGTGTTGCCCTTGCCGAGGGTCATGTCGAGCTTCAGCTCGATGCCGAGCACCTGGGCGTCGCCGCGCAGTCCGAGCTTTTCGCGCACGCGCACGCTCTCCCAGTCGGAGGTTTTGACCTTGTAGCAGCCGGGCAGGCGACGGTGACCTGCCATGCGCACGGTGGTCTGGGCGGTGACGATCTCTTGAAACGCGGCCTTGCGTGGATCGGAGACGTCTACCGCCTGGCGCAGGAACACCACGGTGATCCCGTCGCCGCGCTTGCGCCACAGCTCATCCAGCTCGGGCAGGTCGATGCGCTCTTCGTAGCGATGACCTTCGATCCGCAGGACCTCCTGCTCGCTGACGGCCGCCCCGCGCGTTGGTAAGACATGGGCCCGGAGCGTGCCTTGGAAGAGGTCTCCCCGCCCCCATTCCATGGCAATGCTACCGAGGGCCTTCGGAAAGCCGTAGAGCTCTCGTCCTTCGATGAGCGAGGCCGGGTTGTCGACCCAAATGTACGGAATGACCCACGCCGCTTGCTCGAGCATGTTGCCATCGCTGTCGCGGTAGCGAAGCGTTACCGGCAGCCAGATCGCCACGTCCTTTTCGCTGATCGAGCCGGCGTCGGCCCAGTCCGGATCGGTGGAGCCAATTTTGGGAAGGTCGACAAAGGTGACGATGGCGACGGCGGCGCTCGGCGTGACCACCACGGCGCCTCCGGAGGGCGCGCCGAAGAGCGAGCTGCACAGGTGCTCCAGACGGGTGCGGTCGCAGGGCACGGCAAACGCGCACATGGTGGCGCCTTCGAGCAGGAGGGGCGGAGGGTGGACCCAGTTGTTGTCGCGCTCCACAAAGCCCGTCTCCGACGCCGCGGACTTGTAGCTGCGCAGGATGGCCTCGGCAGCCGCATGCCCCGCCTCGGCGGCGCCCTGCACATAGCCGGCGCCCACGTCGTTGCGCACCCAATCGCCGGCCAAGAACAGGTTCGGAACGCCGGACTCGTCGGCCGCCAGACGCCCCGCAATGCTCCCCATCTTCGGCTCGGTGTAGCGGTCGGAAGGGTCGGTGTTGGCCGTAAAATATTGGTGATCGAGGCGCTGTTCGCCGGACGCGTCCGGCGGCGCCACCAGCGCGGACCAGTCGAACTGACCTGGAGAAGCGACCTTGGGAAAGAGGATATGCCCTTGCTGAACGAGCCAGTCGCGCGCGCGCCGGCGCACGCCGTCGACGCCGGCCTTCTCTTCTTCGGCCGTCAATGAGTCGCTGAAGTAGCCCACGTGGCCCGGCCTCTGACCCTCGGGCCAGGCGCCCTTGTCGAGCACGACGCTCATGTCGCAATACGCGATGCTATCCTTGCCTGCCCCGATGATCGGGTCTTCGGCGCTGGGAAAGCCGAGGTCCTTGAGCGACTGGTCTGTCCAGACCTGAAACGAATAGGTCGCCGTGGTGGGGAGATCGAGCGCGGCAAGGGTGGGCACGTCGGCCCCGATGGCCGCGACGGCCCCGCCGCCCACCGCCAGGATCACGACGTCGTGCGACGTGTCTTCTTCGAAGTCGCGGCTGGGCGGCAAGAGCATGCTCTTCTCGGCGCCCGGAGCCACTTCGGGGAAAAAGGGCCAGCCGTCCTCGGCGTAGCGGATTGGGCAGTAGCTGTCGCCGTCGGCCCCGTGCGGGCGCACCTGCCTTCGGAAGGTGAAGCCGCGAATGAGCTTCTTGTCGTCGGACCAGGTCAGTTTGTGGACGTCGCGGAAGAAGCGAAACTTGACGCCCTTGTTCCGGAGCCAGAGGTAGAGCGGCGCGAAGACCACGTCGCCC
>CAYLJT010000497.1:0-6675 GCA_964383995.1 uncultured Polyangiaceae bacterium | reverse complement strand
CGTCGTTGATGGTCTTGAAGCGGTCGAGATCGAGAAAGAGCAGGGCTCCATGGCTGCGCCGCATGGTCTTCATGGCCATGGTGAAACCGCGCCGGTTGAGCAGACCTGTCAGGGCGTCTTCGAAGGCGAAGCGTTGCAAAAGCTCGTTGGCCCCTTCGTAGCTCCGCGCGAGCGCACGGAAGACCAGACCCACGAGCAGACCGAGCGCCACCACGAAGCCCCCTGCCCCAATTTCTCCCCAGTCGTCGAAGCGGTAAAAGAGCACGCCTGCCAAAAGACCGGCGGCCACCACCGCCCCGCGCACACCGTCCAAGGTGACCAGCGTCAGCAGTGGAAAGACGAGGAGCACGAGCAGCTCGGCGGCGGAAGATACGTAGTGGCTGGGCAGCGACCCTGGGTAGGCCGAGTACCAACCCCAGTACGGAATCAGGACGACCAGGTGCATCCGCTCTCCGAACGCCGGGCGCAGGCGCGAGACCGCGAACGAGGCCAGGGTCAGGGCGAAGTAGACGCCGACCCCGAGCATGTCTGCCCGATTGCCAGCCAGCAAGAGCAAGGGCAACGCGAAGAGCGGAACGATGACGGCAAACCACCAGTAGCGCCGCAAGAGCCAGGCTTCGGTGGTCTCGCGTGCGGGCGTGCCGACGAGCGCGAGCACCTGGGCACCGGGTAGGGAGACCGGTCCGGAGGCAGGTAAGCTGGCGTCGTTCGACTTCATGCGAAGCGGCCATCGTGCCAACATTTGACGACGATTTGCAAACAACGTGCGGGGCCTCGGCAAAACGACCTGTGCGCCCGCAAATAGTGCGCTATTTTCGCCTTTTTTTGGATTTCTTGACAAGCTCGCGATGGGTCAAGAGCACCTCGCGGAGCTTGGCGGCGGCGGGAGGTAGCCGGTCGACGCCGCGGTGCACGATGGAAAGTCGGCGGTGGATCGGTGTGCGAGGATCGGGCAGGACGACCAATCTACCCACGGAGACATCGTGTTGTACGGCGGCCTCGCTCACGAGCGCCACGCCGATTCCAGCCCGCACACTGCCCTTGACGGCGGCGATGCTGCCAAGCTCCATGACCACGTCGGCCTCTGGAAAGTGGGTGTCCAAGAGCTCGCGCATGCCCGTCCCCGCACGGAAGGTGACGAAAGGCGCGCCCGCCAGCGCCATGCCGGGCGCCCCCACCAGCACACACGCATCATCCCTCCAGGGCTCTCCTTCCTCCTTCGAGATGATGCCCAGATCGAGCTCGTCGCGATGGACCGCGTCCAGGATTTCGTCGGCGGAGGCTTCCCGCAGCAAGAAGCGCAGGTTTTGGTGCTGCCTGCGGTAGTCGGCGAGGATGCCGGGCAACAGGTAGGTGCAGGCCGTCGCCCCCGCGCCGAGCCGAACCTCCCCAGCGGACAGGCCCATGACCTCGCCGACCGCGCGCCGCCCTTCGGACAGCGCGGCCAGCGCCGAGCGCGCCCGGGGCAAGAGCGCAAGGCCCGCCGCCGTGGGCGTCGCGCCCCCGGGGCCGCGGTGCAGGAGACGGGCGCCGAAGTGCGCTTCGAGGCGCATGATTGAGGCGGAGAACGCGGGTTGGGAGAGGTGCGCGTGGCGCGCTGCTTCGGTGAACGTGCCGTGCTCGATCACGAGCAGGAACTGGCTCAGCTCGTCAAACATGGCAGCGATGATAGCACCAAACGCCATTCAAAAAACGAATGATTATTGTCGATTCATTCGATTGGAAAGATGGCGATGAGCCCCCCAAAGTAGCCCTCGTGATTGTGCTATTGGGAATCTTGGCTGGCATCCTGACCACCCTGGCGGGCTTGGGTGGAGGGATGTTCCTGGTCCTTACCCTGTCCCTCACGACGGGCCCCGTCACCGCCCTGGCCGCCACCGCGCCCGCCCTCTTCGTTGGGAATTTGCACCGCGCGCTGACCTACCGTAGGGAGACCGAGCGCGCGGTGGCAAGGCGGCTGATCCTGGGAGTCTTGCCAGGTAGCCTGATAGGTGGCCTGCTCGCGGCGCAGGTGCCGGAGGGGCTGTTGACCGTGGTGCTCATCGGGACGACGAGCCTCGCGCTCCTGAAACGGGTCTTCAAAGTGGAGGTGCCACCCCTGAAGCGGGCCCTGACGCCGACCGGGTTTGGCCTTGGATTTTTGTGTGCGACGAGCGGTGGCGCAGGCTTGCTCACGGGTCCCATCCTCATGGCCCAGGGCCTGTCGGGCACCGCCTACGTGGCGACCAGCGCGACGATTGGTGTGGCGATGCACCTCGGGCGCGTGGTGGCCTATGGCGCGTCAGGCTTGTTCGACGGTGAGACCCGCCAAATGGCCGCCGTGTTCGCGGTCTCGATCCTTGTGGGCAATTGGCTCGGTGGCAAGGTGCGGCCCTTCCTCAGCCCAAACGCCTCAGCCAACATCGAGCTCGGCGCCCTGCTGGCGTGCGCGGCCCTCGCCATCGTCGGGGTGCATTGATGTCTGCGGCGAAAAAGGCGCGCTTGCGGCCCTGCCGAGAGGGTGGCAAAAGCTGCTCTCGGAGCAAAAAACCATGCAAAAAGTCACCATTTCGGTCCTCGCGTCCGCCCTCTTCCTTTCGGCTTGCGCTACCGAGGGGCCCCCCCCGGAGGCGGCCAAACCACTGGAGGCGGCCAAGCCGGCGGAGGCGGTCGCGCCCGCGGCGGCGGGCCTGCCCGATCGCGACATCCCCTTGGCAAAGAAGCTGATCGCCGAGGGCGCGGTGCTGCTCGATGTGCGGACCAAAGAGGAGTTTGACGCAAAGCACCTCGACAAGGCCGAGAACATCTCGATTCAAGAGCTCGACGCGCGCATGGCCGACGTGGAGAAGCTGACCGGCGGGGACAAGACGAAGCCCATCGTGCTCTATTGCGGGTCGGGGAAGCGCGCTGGGACGGCGAAAGAGAAGCTCGTCAAGGCGGGCTATACGCAGGTGACCAACGCGGGCGGCATCGGCGACTTCGACAAGTGAAGGAGGCTACCCGGAGGCGTCGCCGCAGCAGCGAAAGCCCTCTTCGTAGCCGTAATCGTCTTCCTTGTGAAAATCGACCGTGGGCCGGCAGCGACCGCGCACCGGCCCCCACCAGCCGCCCTTCAGGCCGCTGCGGTCGGGGTATTTCTTCTTCGGAATTTCTACCCATTCGTTGATGTTGCCATTCATGTCGTAGACACCGAAGGGCGACACACAGGCAGGGAGGGAGCCGGCCGGTAGCCGTTGGTCGAGCTTCTCGAGCTCGGCCTTGCACTGCGGCTTCGTCATGCATTTTTCGTAGCGGAAGAGCTTCTTTTCGCGCTTGCGATAGGGCTTGTCGATGCTGCACTTCTGCGGGTCGCGTTCGTAGCCGTAGGTGTACGGCAACATGGCCTCACCCTCGCAGGCGAAGTTGAACTCGGCCTCGCTGCACAGGCGCTTGCCGAGACCTTCGCAGGTCTTTTTGGCGTCCGTCCAGGAGATGAGGAGCGCCGGGAGCTCGCCTTTTTTGTTGGGATATTCGTACCTATCCACGCAAAAGCGCATGTGCTTGCGCTCTTTGGACAGGCACTGTGTGGGCTCGGCGTATTTCAAGCACCGCTCGCTGACCGTGCTCTTTTGGACCTTTTCGCCCTTGTCCCGCTGCTTCTTCTTCTTGGCCTGATCTTTTATGTACTCGTCGTGGTACTCGAGGCAGGTCTGCTCGACCTCGGGGCAATAGTCACCTTCCACGAGCACCATGCCCTCCGGACAACCCTCCGTGACCCCCGGCAGGGTGTCCCCGGCGTCGGCGCCAGCGTCGGCCGTCGGAACGGCGGGTGGAGCGGACACCGAGGCCGGCGCGGCGGGCGTCGAGGACGTGACCGGCGCGCTGGCCGATGACGGGGGGGCCGGCGTTTCGTTGGGCTTTTCGCAGCCGACAAGGGCACAACTGGCGAGGGCGACGAGCAACGAGCGGAAGGGAAGATCGGGAGCCATGACCGTCAACGCCCGGGAGCCGGGATCACACGCACGACTTGGCGCTGATTCGACCGCTCGATTTCGACTTCGACCTCGACGCCCGGGGTGAGGTCGCCGAGCGCAAACACGTAGTCGTGGACGTTGGTAATGGCATGCTCGCCGACGCGCACGATCACGTCCCCCGCCACGAGCCCCGCGCGCGCGGCGGGCGCATCGGCCCTCGTGCCCGAGAGACGAACGCCCTTCCCGGAGAAGGCGTAGTCCGGGATGGTGCCTAGAGACACGCGAAATCCGCCGCGCTTTCCCTGGTGCGGATCGGACGGGACGTCGACGAACACGAGGCGCTCCTTGCGCGAGGCGCCCGCCCAGGCGAGGCGCGCGGCCAACAGCGCGATGCGTGAGAGGCCTTGGTACTCGATGCGATCGGCCGTGTCGGAGGGCATGTGGTAGTCGTCGTGCACGCCCGTAAAAAAGAACGCGACAGGCACCCTCGCCGTGGTGAACGACGTGTGATCGCTTGCGCCAAAGCCCTCGCTGCCAAACGCGAAATCAAAGCCCAAGTCGGCTCCCACCTCGCGAATCATGGGCTCCAGGCCCTCCGCGGTGCCCACGCCGTCGACGACGAGGCGGTTGTTGCGCAGACGACCGACCATGTCGGCGTTGATCATCAGGGCCATACGCGCAACCGGCATGGGCGGGTGATCGACGAGGTAGCGCGAGCCGATGGCGCCAATCTCTTCGGCGCCGAAGGCTGCAAACAGGATGGCTCGTGGCGGCTTCTTGCCGAGCGTGGAGAGGCGCTGCGCGACTTCCAGGACGAGGGCGGTTCCCGAGGCGTTGTCGTCGGCGCCGAGGTGAATCGCGCGCACGCCCGGAGCCCGCGAGGCCGAGCCCCCGAAGCCAAGATGATCGTAGTGCGCGCCCACCACGATCACCTCGTCGCGCGTGGGCGACGCGGGGTCAGCGGGCAGCACACCGAGGACGTTCCACGCGCTGCCCTCCTCGACCTCGACCTGCGTCGTGAGGTGCAACGTGGGCCAACCGCGCGCGGCGCGGGCCCGCTCGACGTCCCCGTCGGTGCTTGGAAATAGCTTCTTTCCAAGGCTTTTTGTGATCACGACCCCGGGCAGGCCCATGGCCGTCGCGTCGGCCGGCGGAGGCGGCAGGGCGTCGTCCGCGCGCACGATGATCGCCGCGACCGCGCCGTGCTCGCGCGCCGTGCGCAGCTTGTAGCGCACCGCGCCGAAGTCGCGCAGCTCTTCGGTGCCCTTCCGCGGGGTCGGCACGCCGTCCAAAATCACCGCGATTTTGCCCTGGATTTGTGCGTCCTTGTAATCGTCCCAGCCGAGCGCTTTGGCGGTGATGCCGTGACCGACGAACACCGTGGCCGCGCTGACGTCGCCCGTCTCGGCTCCCTCGGCGGTGATGATCTGGTTGGGCGCCGCGGGCACGCCGCCCTTGGCGACCAACAGCGGCACCCCGACGCGGGCCCCGATGCGCGCTTGAAAAGCTTGTAAATACGGTGCTTCTGACGCGCCGCCGCGGGGCTCCAGGCCGAGGCTCGCGAACCTGCGCGCGATGTGATCGGCGGCTTGACGTGCGCCGGGCTGACCCGTTCCGCGTCCTTCGAGCGCTGGCGACGCGAGCAGCTCGACGTCCAACGCGAGCCGCGCCAAGGCCGCGGGATCCGCGGCCAAAAGCGGGGGTTCTGAGGGCAACGACGACGACCCGACGGCGGGCGCGGCGACGCTCGTGACAGCGCTGGGCGTCGCGGCATCCTGTGCAGGAGCGCACGCACCAAGCAGGGCGAGGGCCGCGAGGGCCCCACGAAAATGGCTCTTCATGGCTGTTTCTTGGGCCTCTGCGTCTCGTCGAGCAGCCACTGATGGTAGGCGAGGTTGCCCACGTCGGACGCGATCGGCAGGGCGATGATCTCGGGCAGCTCGTAGGGGTGAACGCCGCGGATCACGTCGCAGAGCTCGGCGACGAGGGACCTTCGGGTCTTGATCAGCAGCGTATTTTCGGCGTCAACGGCCAGCTTTCCTTGCCACATGTAGTAGCTCACGACGGAAGGCACGACGTTGACGCACGCGGCGACGCGGGTCGAGATGACGGCGCGGGCGATGGCTTCTGCGTGCTCGGGAGGCGCGTTGCAGAGCACGAGCATCAGCTCGTCGCCCGCGTCGGCGCTCACCAGGGGGCGACCTTCTGCGCCGCGCGCACGAGCTCCACCGCCCGACGGCCGACGTACTCTTCGACATCCGCAGCGGCGATGTGGCGATCTTTGGCGAAGTCGAAATCCCTTGGTTTTGCGTCGCCAAACGTCACTTGCAGGATCGCGGTCTCGCGCGAGAGCTCGAGCAAGAGGCGCAGCTCGTGGCGAATGACTGTGCCGTTTTCTTCGGCGCTACGCGGGATTTTCAGCTCTTTTCGATCGCCCGCCACCAGCAGCTCGGCCTCGGGCACCTTCGAACGAAGCTGCTCGATGGCGAAAGTCATGGCGTTGCCCCCGGCGTCGAGCGCGGCCGCCGCCGCGGAAAGCGCCTCTTCCACCCGCTTTTTCTGGCGCGCGGCCTCTTCGGCGTCGCGCTCGGCCTTGGTTTTTGCAGCTTCGATCAGCTCGTCTCGCCAACTCGGCACGGCACATCCCTCGGGGACCGCATCTTCCCGATCGCAAGTCCCTGTGTAAAGCGCCCGAAGCGGTACGAGGCGCCTCGCCTCTTCCACGTCGCGGTGCACTGCCGAT
>CAYLJT010000496.1:0-6697 GCA_964383995.1 uncultured Polyangiaceae bacterium | reverse complement strand
CCGTGAACGTGGTCGCCAGCGATCCGGCCTGGAGCGCGCCGTGGACGGCCCCCGCGGCTCCGGCCTCCGACTGCATCTCCACGATGCGGGGCACTTGTCCGAACAGGTTCACCTTCCCCTTGGCCGACCAGTCGTCGCAGTGCTCCCCCATGGGCGACGCCGGGGTGATCGGGTAGATGGCGATGACCTCGCTCAGCCGGTGGGCGACCGACGCGACCGCCTCGTTGGCGTCGAGGGTGATGGCTTTGACTTCGCGCATGCAAGGCCCCTGGGCAAGGCTGGGGCCCGCAGAAAGCGCGCTAAAATGCCGAATTTATGCCACAAAAACCACGGAGGGGGCGACGGATATTCGCCCCCTCCGCAAACCCTGCACGGGTTGAGGCTAGTAGCCGGGGGGCAGGGCCACCGTGTTGAACGGCGAGGTCGTCCCGGTGCAGTTGCTGCCGGTCTTGCTGTCGACGTCGGGGCACCAGGCGATGGGGCCGTTCATGTAGTCCATGTACAGATCGTGGTAACCGGGCATGCCGGGCGCCGACGAGCGGTCGTCGCGGAACGCGCCCCACGAGTTCTTCACGCGGAAGAATTTCACCGTGCTCGTGGTCAACAGGGCCGCGTCGAGCTTGGCCTTGTCGGTCGCATTGGCAGGATCGAGGGTCACGCCCGCCTTCAAGGTGCCAAACTCCTTGGTGTCCACCTCGTAGTCTTCGAGGACGGTCATGTGGCCACCTTGCCGACCCGCCTTGCCAGCCTTCTTCAGGGTGGAGAGGTTGAAGGAGCCGCGCAGCACCGGGTCGTTGCTTTCCATGGCGTTGAAGTCGACGTCCCAGGTGATGACGATGGGCGCGCCGTCGTGCATGGCCTTCTGCACGCGGATCTGGAAGTCGCGGCGCTTCGAGTCGAGCTTCGAGCCGTACGTCGGGTAGTCGGTCTGGAACCAGTCTTTCATGGCCACGTCGAGGGTGGTCGTCTTGATGGTGGCGACGCTCGGATTCGTCTTGCGCTCGGGGTATTGCACCTGGAAGGCGCTGGGAGCGATGATCGAGGTGCCCTTCGTGGTGCCGCCGCTGAGCAGGGTCTTCTGGCCGTCTTTGCCGAACGCCTTGGTGAGCTGACCCTTCATGGTGCTGGAGAGCTTCCAGGCCTCGTCGAGCACCTGGCGGACGAGCGCCGGATCCATACGCGCGCTCATGTCCTTGAGGCGGCCCGTGGAGAGCTCTTTGTTCATGGTGGCGAGCGCGGACGATTGCGCCGAGCTCATTTCGCTGAGCGCGTCCTCCTTGATGAACTTCGACTCGGTGATCAGGCCGCGCTTGCGGACGATGTCGTTGGCGACGGTGAACGAGCCACCCGTCTCGATCTCGCCGACGCCCTCTTCCAGGATCTGCTCGTACCAGTGCCAATAGGTCCAGTAAGACTGCGAGATGTCGAACTTCTCGCCGGTGGCGGTCAGGTGCAGGGACTCGGCCCAGCTCGCCTCCGCGTAGAGCCAGCAATTGCCAATCGATTGACGTTCGACGTCGGTCTGGTCGATGTCGGTGACGTCGTTGGAGCTCGATCCAACGGTGTCCTCGCCGGCACAACCGGTCACGAAGGGGGCAACGGTGAGGACGGCGCTGAGGAACAGATGGCGGAGGGTCGCTCGAATCATGGTTGGCGCCATTTGCACACATCGCGCCACACACGACCCACTATGTAGGTATTAATAAAATCCGATAGTTAGCGCAGGGCGGCGCCACCAGCCTGGTGCCTCAGGGGTGGCGATCGGACGATCCACCTGGTGCAACAAGGCCCCTGCCACGACGTCGGGCGGCCCACAACATGGCTGTCAGCATGGCTGTGAGCCAAAGCCCCTTGCCTTGTGTCGGGGCGGCCACCGAACAGCCACTCTCCGTGCCGGCGTCCTGTGCGTGAAACCACGGATTGATGTTCTCGCCGCCGCCTTCGCCACCCGCCCCGCCAACGTCGCCACCCGCGCCTTCTCCGCCTGTGCCGCCGCCACCGCCCGCGCCTTCACCTTGTGGAAAGCTGTAGTCCGGGTCGATGACGACCGTTGGATCGGGGTCGCAGGCGGGAGGAATCGGGAAGCCGTCGGCTGGCGATTGCACGAGGCGGCTCTCGGTTTGTGGGCCGTAGGCGCCGTCTTCATCGATGAGGTCGTCCGGGTGATTCAGGTTCCAGAGCATTTGGAAGGCGAGCACGTCGGTGCCTTTGTAGCTGACCGCCCCCGCGCCGACGTAGTCGAAGTGCACCGCGTCGGCGTTGCCGAACCAGGCAAACCCGTGGCTTTCGAGCGTGGTCTTCCAGGTGTTGTACTCGTTGATGTCCATCGCCAAGCCGGTCTCGTGGTTGGAGCCACCGGGCTTGGCGGCGAGGCCGATGCCGCATTGGCCATTCAAGTACCAACTGTAGAGAAGGTATTGTTGGGCGACGGTCCGTAACATCGAGTTGACCGTCATCGTAGTGCCCGATTTGGCCGCCAATGCCGCGGCGAGCGCGTCCTTCGCCGGGGCCTCGAGGTAGGGAAAAACAGCGCTCCCCAAGACCAGATTGCCCGGGACGTCGATGGCGACGAAGGCCCCCGGAGCGATGCAGTTGGCCTGATCGACGATTTGCACGGAGAGGCCTTTGACGCTCGTGGTGGAGCACGAGTTGGCGACGGCCTCGGCCACGGTTTGGGCCTGGACGGCCTCTCCCACGGGCTCGGGCCCATCGACCTCCTGCTCGTATTCGGGGGCCTCGGCCGCGCAAGCGGGCAAGAGCAGGGCGAGCGCGAGGCTCCATACGGGGCGCGGACGGTGCAGCGTGTCGAACATGGTGGTGACGGCGGGTGGAGCCTAGGGCTCTTTGGGGTCTATTCTCTACTGCAAAAGAGCAACCAACGGCCGTTCTACTGTCACGCCAAGATTTCAGAACAGCCCAATCGAGAAATGGAAGGCCCCGACGTCTTCCCAGGGGCGCCGGTCGATGTTGATGCCGTAGTCGAGGGCGAGCGGGCCGATCGGGGTTGTGAAGCGCACACCCGTTCCGAGCCCGTAACGTAGGGCGAACAGGTCGACTTCGGAGGGATCGACCCAGAGGTTGCCCGCGTCGAGGAAGAAGCCGAAGCCCACGAGGTCGGTGTACGGCACCCTGAGCTCGACGCGCGGGTTGAGCATCAGGTCGCCGCCCCGGATGGCCACGTCCTCGATGCGCAGGGCGCGGCAACTGGCGCTCGCCGTCGCGTCGATCAGGCACTGGGCCACGTCTTCGGGCACCACGGAGTCGGCAAGGAACGAGCGGATCGAGTCGACCCCACCCAGAAAGAACAGGCGGTCGGGATAGGTTTTGCTGGTCGGATCGTCGGGCGTGAGCTGGAGGTTATAGCCCGTGGACAGGCTGAGGGCGAGGGAGGTGCCCTTCTTGGAGAGCCGCACGTAGCCCGCCACGCGGTTCGTGAGGCGGATGAAATGGCTCTGAAAATCGATGGGCGAGGTGCTGCTCGAGGTGGGGTAGGCGTCCACGTGCTCGGCCCCCGCGGTGACCAGGATTCCGGACTTCGCCGCGAAGGGGTCGTCCCTGCGGTCGAAGCTTGCCTGCACGCGCTCGGCGATGACGTAGGTGGTACCGTCCGGGACACGCAAGAGGGAAGATAGGGAAGGGTTGTTGCGGATGGCGTTCTCGACCGTGTCCGCGTTGAAGAGCTGCACGTCGTTGAGCTCGCCCGACACGCCCACCGAGCCGGAGATGGTGCGCGTGGCGCGGTAGGCGAGGGAGGGGCCTAGACCGCGCTTCGTCAGGCCGAAGTCGCGTTGGTTGTCTCGGACAAACAGCCCGTCGAGGGACGCCGTGAGCAGGGAGGCAAGGGGGGCGGAGATGCTGACCGTGCCCCGGCCTTCGAGTCGATCGATGACTTGCAGAGGCCCGCAAGTGACCTCGCCATTACCGTCTTTCTGGCAGTTTCCAGATTGGTAGTTTCGGCGCACCGCCGGGTCCAAAATCATGAAATCGAACAGGTAGTTGAGCTGGAGGCTGACGGCTAAGCCCACGGCGCGCCCGGCGATGTTGCGGTGACCGTACTCGAAGCCGAAGCGCACGCCATCGCCCGTCGAGAAGCCGATGCGGGGCTCGATGTATTGCGGGAGCTGCTCGACCACGTTGACGACCACGCGCTTTCTGGCTTCGATGACGTCGGGGTGGTCGAGGCTGACGGTGACCGAGGAGAAGACGCCGAGGGCCGCGATACGCTCCTCGCTCGTGCGGACGTCGCCGAGGCCGTAGGGTTGACCTACCGTGAGGGCGAGCCGTCGCAGCACCAGATCGCGGTCGGTGCGCACGAGGCCGCGCACGTCGAAGCCGGTGACGATGACTTGGGGGTTCTCGACGATCGTGAAGCGGGCGCGGGCCCTCGTGTGATCGGGGGAAGGTTCGATGCTGGATCTTACCTCCACGAACGCGAAGCCGCGCTTCCGATAGGCGTCTACGACGGCGAGGCGGGCGGTGTCGATGCTCACGTTGGAGAGCGGTTGACCGAGCTCGAGGTTGGTCTCGGCGGCGAGCTGACGCTCGGAGAAGAACGCATTGCCATCGAAGGCAAGGTCGTAGAGGGTCGTCATCGGGCCCAGATGCACTGGCAGCCAGAGGGTGACTTCGGGCGCGCAGACGACGTGGTTCTTGGGGTCGGGCTTGCACGTCCGATCGGCCGGAGGCAGGGGGGGCGCGATCGGTAGACCCCAAGGATCGACCGGGCAAGATGCCTGGGGCAGGGGCCGCGTTGGGTGCAGGCATTCACCCGGCGGCGACGCCGGATCGCAGCGATCGCGCAGGACCGTGACCGGTCCAACGATCGCGTGGAGGTAGCCTTTGCTCTGGACCAAGTCGCGCAGGTGTCCGATGGCCCGGTCGTAGGTCTCCTTGGAGTAGGTCGTGGCCGGACGCAAATCGAGGGGCGCGGCGCGTCCGCCCCGCAATTGTTGGGGCCCGAGGAGGTCGGAGACGATCCCTGAATCGACTGGGCTCGTGGCCTCCGCGCCGGGTAGATCTTCTTCCAGGAAGCTCTGAATTTCCGAGCCGAGCTCGCTCGCCGTCAGCGTCGTGTCATGGGTAGGTAGACACGCAAAGATGCGGCCCGCCACCGTCACGCGCTGGTTTTCGCGCACGGCGAAGAACAGGTGGTGGACGGGAGCGTCGTCAGCGCCGATCTCGCTCAGTTTCACGCTGACGTCGAGGAAACCGCGCTGAACGTAGAACGAGCGCAACTTCTCCGACAGCGCCGACGGGTCGAGCTCCCGCGCTTCTTCCAGGTGGAGGGCCTGCCGCAGCTGGTCCGCGTCGAAGGCGCGGTTGCCGTCGAAATAGGGCAGGTAACGCGGACCTGACTGGACGGTGACAAAGAGGTAGGTCGTGCCCTTCTGGTCCTCGACGTGGTGACTGACTTCGGCCTTCAGAAAGCCATTTTCCCGCAGCAAATCGGCCAGTTCGCGATCCGCGTCGGCCAGGTGGGACTCGTCGGCGCGGGCTCCCTTCGCGTAGCGGTAGCGCGCCTTCAGGGCGCCGACCTCCCGGTCGAAGGTGGGCTCGATCACGAAAACCCGCTGATCGACGAGCCGCGCGGGTCCCGGGCCGGGGGCCAGACTTCCACCTTCCAGGTGGGCGATGTCGATGGAAAGGACCACCTGCCCGGGCTTGTCGGTCTCCCCAATGTCCACGCCGACGTGGGTCTCGGGGAAGCCCCGGCGGACGTACAGATTCCGGATGGCGTCGGCGATGCGCGCCGTGTCCTCTGGCCGGATGTACCCACCCTCTTCGATTCCCGCAGCTTCGAGGGTGCTTTGACGATCGAAGACCTCGCCGGGGATCTGGATCGTGGTGACGAGCAGGGTGCCATCCGACAGCGTCGGTGAGACGCGTTGGGGCGCGTCGTCGGCAAAGGCCAAGGGTGGTAGGAGCCACGCCAGGAGGGACGCAACGAGCGTCAAGAGGCACGCCAGGCGGGCCCGAAAGCAGGGGGAGGAGCGTGGACGACGGTCAACCACGGCGGAGCGGGCCGAGACTACGCCAAAACGGCGCGAGAAGTGGCGCGGGCTCTGATAGGCTCCGCGCGATGCGCAAAGCTCGACCGATCACGCGGACCATGTTGGGGGCCCTTTTGGGACTTTGGGCGGTTGCGCCCGGGCCCTTGGGTTGCGGCTCCGATTCGGGGGCAGGCTTCGACGACGCGCAAAGCGCAAGCGGTGCGGGGGGCTCGTCGACCGACGCAACCTCCACCAGCGCGTCGACCGGCGCAGGGGGCGCGGGCGGGCGGGCTGCGACCAGCGACGAGTGCAACGCCCTCTGCGAGCACGTCGACAACATCAACTGCACGCCCTTTGGCGACTGCCCGGCGGCGTGCGCCGGGAGCCTCGGCGCGCCGGCCGAGTGCATCGACGAGTTCGAGGTGCTCTTGGGATGCTGGGTGGACAACCTGCAGAAATTCGCGTGCACCCCCATTCAGGTGCTCTCGCCCTACGAGTGCCACGATGAAGAGGTCGCCCTGCAAGACTGCATCGCCGCCACCGCGGTGGCCGTTCCGGGCTGCTCGGGTCAGGTCTGCAATTCGTCGGACAACACCTGTTCGTGCAAGACGTTTTGCACCAGCGACGAGCTGAAGAGCGCCTGCACGTTGGTCGAAAATACGTGGACTTGCTCGTGCTTTCAGAACGAAAACCTGCTCGGCACGTGC
>CAYLJT010000495.1:0-6703 GCA_964383995.1 uncultured Polyangiaceae bacterium | reverse complement strand
AGCCTCCACCCGCACCGCCACCACTGCTCGAGCTGGTCGCGTTGCTGGCGGTGGTCGAGACCGTCGCGTTCGTGGCGCTCGAGGTCGCGCCACCCGTGCCCGTGTCTTCCGAGCTCTCCACCACGGCGACGCCCCCGCACGCCGCGCCCACCGAGCTCAAGCCGAGAGCGCTCAACAAAAGCCGCAGAAAGGTGGCCCGATCGGTGATGCGTCGCACGTCAGGCAGTCTAGCCGATTCGCGACGAAGCGGGCTGGAATTTGGCGCGCTCCCTGGCGCAGGGAAGCTGAATCCATGGCTTGAGCGCCGCTGGCCCAGCGGTTGCTGAATTGCCCGCCCATGACGGCTTACTTTGGGGATCTTGACAAAAACGACGAAGGGCAGCCGCTCCAGCGGCTCGCTCGTGGCGCGTTTTGGCTCATCCTGGCGTCCTCCGCCTTGCTGATTGCCTTGAGGGCGCTCAACCTGTTCGAGATCGGGGTGCTTTGGGACGACGCGTACATCTTTCAGCGCTACGCCCACAACCTGATGACGGAGCACCAGCTCGCTTGGAATCCCGGTGGCTCCCCGACCTACGGCTTGACCTCCCTGGCCTTCCTGTTGATCGTGGTGCCTGCCCAACTTGTGGCGGGCGGAAATTGGGCATTGGGCGCGGCTTTGTCCAGCTCTTTTTGTGGTGTCCTGTTCGTCGCGCTGCTGCTCTGGATGATGGGTAGGTCGGCGCCCGCGGGGGCGGCGCGCGCGCTTGGGGCCGCCCTGGTGATCTCTTGCGTGGCGTCGTCGGCGACACCGGATCACTTCGCGAGCGGTATGGATACGACCTTTGCGCTCGCCTACCTGAGCGGCGCGTTGCTCGTTGCCCTGGCCTACGAGCGGTCTTCGACCCGGCGTAACGCGCTGGCCCTGGGGGTGGTCGCCGGGCTCGCCTTCGTGGTTCGGCCGGACCTGTTGCTGGTTACCTTGGCAGTCCCCCTTTCCCACACGGTCTTCGCCAAAGATGCCCCCACGCGGCGTCGCAGCGCCCTCGGCCTGGCGGTTGGGCTGGGTACGGTTCTTACCCTCATGGCCCTGACCCATGGGATGTTTGGGACCGCCCTACCACTGCCGGGCTACACCAAAGTGCCGGGGTTCTACGGCGAGGGCTTCGACGAAATCTACCGGGGCCGGGCGTTGGAGGCCTTTTTAAGCTTCTTCGAGGCGTATTGGCCGCTCTTTTTGTTGATCTTGGTCGACACCGTTCTGCAAGGGAAGCGCGCGCTGCGTGAGCTACCCGCCCTCGACCGCGGGCTGCTCGTGGCGCTGCTGCTCTTCGTGGCCTACCACCTCTTTGGCACCTTACCCATCATGTCCTATTCGCAGCGCTTCTACCAACCGCTGGTTCCGCTGTTGGCGCTCTTGACCGTCCGCGGCGTGGAGCGGCTCTGGAAGCGCATCTTACCCTCCCTGGGCGCGGACAAACCAGGGCGCTTTTCGGCGGTCTTCGCGCTGGCTTTGGCGGTTGTCCTGTTCTCTTCGTTGGCGCCGGCGATTTCGGCGACGGGCCGCTCGCTGACGGCGGGCGTGTCGAGCGGGCGCACCTTCGGCTTCGATCTGGAGCGGGCGGCGAGGAGCGGACCGATTCCCAAGAACTGGTACCGCGTTGCCGCACTGAAGAGCTTGCCCTCCGAGGTGACCATTGCCACCACCGAAATTGGAGCGTTGGGCGCGGTCTTGCCTGACCACCGCATCTACGATCTGGCCGGCCTGACCGCCCCCGATTTTGCGCTCGCGCCCTTCGATCCCAACGTGTTGTTCGACAAGTACAAGCCCGACATTATCTATCTACCGCACCCCGACTATCGCGAAATGAACCAAAAGCTCAAGGCAGCTCCCCAGTTTGCTGACTACGACGTCTACTCCAAGGCGGAGCTCGGGACGACTGCATTTGGCATGGCCATCTGGCGGCAGAGCCCGCATTACGGGCGCCTTACGGCCTTGATGCCGAAGAGCACCCCCGCCGCGCCGGCGATCACCAAGGCCGCAATTCGCTGAGGTTTACGGGCTAGCTCGGAACGGCCTCCCCGAACGCTTCGAGCTCGTCGGGGTCGTGGGCCGAGAATATCCTGACCTCGCTCGGGTGTTGGATGGCAAGCTGGCGCAGGCGTTCTTGGTTCTTTTGGCGCAGCTCGTCGTCGACCGCCACGATGTGTTGAAACAGGTCGAGGGCCACGGGGCAGCGGCGACCGTTCGGGTCGAGCTCGCCCTTGGAGAAGTAGGCATCCCCCGCGTGGAGGAGCCAGCCGTCTTCGCTTTGCACGGCGATGCCCGAATGCCCGCGGGAGTGACCGGGCAGGGGGATCATCAAGATTTCAGGAGGCAGGCCGGGAATGTCTCGGACAGCATCGAAGCCGAACCAGGCTTCTCCGCCGCTGAGCACGGCGGGCGCCCAATCGGGCTGGTGTGCCCACTGCGCTTCGCGGTAGCGTTCGCGTTCCAGGAAGGTGGCCCGTGCGCGGGCGGCGTCGAGCTCGGCGCCGTACACGTGGACCTTGGCGTGGGGAAAGTCGGACAGACCTCCGGCGTGGTCGAGGTCGAGGTGGGTGACCACCAGGTGCCGCACGTCGGAGGCCTTGAAGCCCAAGGCTTCCACGCGGCGGATGGCTGTGTCGCGCTCGTCGAGCACGGCGCCGACGAGCGGCACGAACATGGATCCGAGCCTGCGTTTGGGCTCGCGCATGTCGTCCAGGCCAAGCCCGGTGTCGACGATCACGAGGCCTTGGTTGGTTTCGAGGATCAGGCAATGGCAGACCATGAGGCCGTGTCCGAGCCAGCCGCCGCGCCCCGAAACGGCGCGTTGGCTAGGGGGGCACATGGTTCCGCAACGGACGTGGTGGGTCTTCATGGGTCAGGTCGAGGGCAGGACGTGGCGGGGCTACAGCGCGGAGACGGCCCAGACGACCGCCCAAACAGCGCCGCTCAAGGTGCCGAGCAGGGTAAGGATCATGATGATGGACCACAGCGCGGCATGCCGGTCTACCCAGTGGAGGAACCGGTGCGTGGCGCTCTTCGTGAAGCTCAAATGGCACATCACGCGGATCTTGCCGGACATGATGTCGTTCAGGCGGTCTTCCATTTCTTTGACCGACTGGAAGCGCTCTTCGCGCTTTTGAGCGAGGCCCGGCGCCAGGTATTGCAGGTGCTCGACGGGCACCCCCAGCTTGATGCCGAGTCCGATCATGTCTCGGACAGGGAGGCCATGGGCGGTGAGCTTGGCCAGCACGTCGTGCAGGTTCTTGGCGTTCTCCAGCGGGTGATGCAGGGTCAAAAGCTCGTAATACAGCACCGAAAGGGAGAAGACGTCGCTGCGCTCGTCGAGCGCGTCGTTCTGGCCGCTGGCCTGTTCGGGCGACATGTACAGTGGTGTGCCGAGCAGGGCGCCATGGGCGGTTTCGAGCAGGCGTCCCGTGGCAGATGCGCCCGTCGGGCCGGGTGCGGAGACGTCGCTCATCGCCGCGGAGGCCTTCCTGTCGACCTTCTTGGCAAGGCCCCAATCCATGACCGTGACCTCCCCAAAGGGGCCGACCATGATGTTGGCAGGCTTGATATCGCGATGGATGAAGCCCCGGTCGTGGGCAAAGCGGATGGCCTGGAGGATTTCGATGAAGATGTGGGCGCGGTGCTCGAAGGTAAACTGGGCGGTGGTCTCCGGATCGCCCGCGCGAAGCTTGTCGATGACGGCCTCCAGGGTCTGACCCTGGACATGTTTCATGACCAGGTAGTGCTGTCCAGCTTCGTCGACCCCGACGTCGTAAACCGGCACGATTCCAGGGTGCTCCAACTGCCCGACGGCGCGAATCTCGTCGGCAAAACGCAGCACCGCCTCCCCGGTCCGCGCCTCGCCGTACAGGCGTTTGACCGCCACCGTGCGGTGGATGTCGTTGTCTTTGGCCAGGGCCACCTCGCCCATGCCGCCCCGCCCAAGAATTTCCAGGTTTTCGAAGCGAGGTCGGGATTCCATCTGCCACTCGGAAACCGCCCCCGCGCCACGCTTTCGCCGGGGCAGCACGGTCGTGCGCGTGGCCCGCAAGTTGGCCGCCATCGAAGCGACGTCCGAGCCATCGGACGAAGGAGCCGCCTGGGTAGCGTCGAGACCCGGCTCGTCGACGTCGTCCGCAACGGCCGGCCGCACCCCCGAGGCCGCAGGAGCGGGAAGGGTAGCCGTAAGCGAAGCATGCTCGGCGGCCTCCCCCATGCGCAGCGTGGCACGAAGCCCGCCCAAGCCACCCAAGTTGGGAAGCCCCACCGCGCGGCCGCCGGGGGCTTCACTGTACGCAAGTGTTTCACTCGAAACGTTGCCCATGGCGCGGACTGTAGCGCGTTCAGCGGGGCTTGGGGAGGGTGACGTGGCGCGGAAAGATGGAATCGCGGCGCGAGGGTGAGGCCCTGAAGGTCGTGCCTGCGATGGCTGCGGGAAGTGGTGCTTGGCCGCGTGGGACGAGCCGCCGTTTCTGACTCTTGTGCTTGACGAAGCCCAGGCGTCATTCCACATTTCCTGGATGGCGACAGGACGGAGCCGAGTGTCTGCGTTCATCTCGGACAGTACGCGCGATGCTCTCGAGCGCTATGCCGAAGCCCACGGTCTGAAGGAGGCTTTTCTCATCGAGGAGGCCCTGCTGCATCACCTGCAAGCGCTTCGCGAGCTCCCGCTTGACGTCATCATTCCGGCGCGTCTGGTGGTTACGAGCGGCAGCGGGCAGACCATCCTCTCCCGCGTCGAAAAGCCACGGCGTCCAACCAAGGCGATGCGCGAGCTGTTCCGGAAATAGTCGATGGCGGTAACCGACCGAAAGCTTCGGTCGAGCGATGACCGCAGCGCGTTCGAAAGCGGCGACGCCGATCTCGACCACTTCTTCAAGCGGTTTGCTGACCCGAGCCGACTCCCATGTTCCTTGAAATTGGGGCGATCCCAAGGACGCCTCAGAACCAGCCGGACGAATAGCGCGGCCTCCTTGGCATCCATGGACAGGTGGCACCTGACGTTCCTGCGGACATGTCTCGGACGAATGGTGCACTCTTGGCGTTCCGAGCGGCGACGCCGTCCCGGGAGGGCCGTCGTGCCCTTTCGGCCGGCAGCGTTCAGCGCGAGGCCCCGCGAAGCGCAAGACAAGGGCGGGAGTCTCGTGTAGGCTGCCCCGCCCGCTGCACGCCATGACGACGCCTGTCCGAGTGTTCATCTCCTACGCCCGCCGCGACGAAGCCCATCGTCGCGAGCTCGACAACCATCTCAAGCACTTGGAGCGTGAGGGGGTGATTGAGGCGTGGTCGGACGGCTTGATCGAGCCGGGCCAAGAGTGGGAGGCAAGCATCCGGGAGCGGCTGGCGTCAGCGCAGATTGTGGTGCTGGTGGTGAGCGCGGAGTTTTTGGGGTCGGAGTGGTGCGCGCACGAGATGGCGGGTGCGCTGGAGCGTCACGACGCGGGGGAGGCGCGGGTGATCCCCGTGCTGCTGGGCCCGTGCTTGTGGAAGCGCTCGCCCTTGGCGAAGCTGCAAATGGTACCGAAGAACGCGGTTCCCGCGGTCACGTTTGCACACCGCGACGAGGCGTGGAGCGAAGCGGCGGAGGCGATTGCGGATGCGGCGGAGCAAATCGCGGCGGGGGCGGTCAAGCCGCCGTGGGCGTCTGCGGCGGGCAAAGACGGGTTTGGCAGGTGGGCAGAGCTGAGCGTGGGGGGTGTGGTGCAGCGCTTTCGCTGGATTCCGCCGGGGACGGCTTGGCTGGGGTCACCGGAGGCGGAGGCTGGGCGATACACTCAGGAAGGTCCACGTCATCGGGTGACCTGGACGCGGGGCTACTGGCTGGGGGACACGCCTGTGACGCAGGCGCTTTGGGAGCGGGTGATGGGCAGCAACCCGAGCCGGTTCAAGACGCCGAACCGTCCGGTGGAGTCGGTGAGCTGGGATGATTGTCAAGGTTTCATTCAGGCGTTGAACCAGCAGAGCCCGCTGCTTGCGGCGCGTCTGCCGAGCGAAGCGGAGTGGGAATACGCGTGCCGAGCGGGCACGTCGACCGCAACCTGGCGAGGCGATCTGGAGATCGTGGGGGAGCGCAATGCGCCATTGCTGGATGCGATAGCCTGGTATGGCGGCAATAGTGGCGTGGGCTTTGAGCTGAACAACGGCTACGACCTGACCGAGTTGAAAGAACGTCACCACGCGGACTCTCCTGGAGGCAGCCATCCAGTGGCGCAGAAGGCTGCGAATCCCTGGGGTCTGTACGACATGCTGGGCAACGTGTGGGAGTGGTGCCAGGACAAGTGGGCAGATTATGGCGCGGACGATCTAGTGGACCCTGCTGCCACCGACAACGCGGGCGTCCGCCGGGTCATTCGCGGCGGCTCTTGGTTCGGCCTCGCCAGGAGCGTCCGCGCGGCGGACCGCGACGTGGCCGACCCGGCGGGCCAGGTCGCTAATCTCGGTTTCCGTCTGGCTCGAGGTCGTGCGCCCGGCCGGGGACCGGAGCGACCGGAGGTCGGAAAAAGGGAGGGCCGCGGAGCGGCTTCTAGCCCCCGGCGGTGAGGGACGAACCCCGTGGGGCTAGAAAGAGAGCGACAAAAAGGGGTGAAGCGCGGCAAGCTTCCGGATCCGAACTGCGCGCGCGAAGCGCGCCGCCCCTGGGGCTCGTAGACGGCATCCAGGGTGGATCTCGGACCGCTCAGGGGAGGGAAT
>CAYLJT010000494.1:0-6704 GCA_964383995.1 uncultured Polyangiaceae bacterium | reverse complement strand
AGCTGTCGGTCACGCCGAGGTAGCGGAAGGCCTCGTCGGTCTCGCCGGGGGCGAAGGCCTTGATCATGGGGTTGAACCAGCTCAACGCGGTGACGACACCGCGCACCATGGTGCTCGGCGACACCACCGCGCCGAGGCTCGTCTTGCCGCCGAGGGCTTCGTTGAGCACGCGGCGCTGCGTGCTGTTCGGGGCGCCACCGTCGGTGAACACGAGGGAACGAAGCCGGGCAGGATCGTGCGTGACGACCCCCTCGACGTACACCTTCCACTCTTCGTCGCTGGGCGCTTTGGCGGTGTGCGCGACGAGCATGACCTCGCCGACAACCGTCTTCACAAACGCCTGCACCATGTTGGGCATCTCGATGCACCGCCTCGAAGGTCAACTACCTCGCTACTGCGCAACGCGGTGAGAGTACCTTTTTGCGCTCCCTCTGGCAAGCGCATCCGTTCTCGCGGGCGACGTGGTTGACCTTCGGGGTCGCAGCCGTCGGGGCTTCCCGCCGGGGGCGCCTACCCCGTCAACGGGGCCACTTCGGGATCAAGGTCGAGGGCGGCATGTCCGCCATGGACTTGGCCACGGAGCTTGCGCGGCGGGCCAGCGGGTAAGGAACCTCTTCGGGGTCGATGGCGGCTTCGATGACGCTCGGACCGCGATGCTCCAAGGCCTTCTCCAGGGCGTCGCGGAAGCTGTCCGGCGTGTCCACGCGGAAGACCCGGGCGCCCAACGACTCGGCCACCCCGGCGATGTCGAGCCGAACCTTGAACGCGCAGGCGCCGAGGTCTTCGCCCCAAATCATCTTTTCGCCATGGTGGACCATGCCGTGCCCGTGGTTGTTCAGGACAATCCAGATCACGGGTATGCCGTAGTCTGCGGCGGTGTGCACCTCGAGCCCGTTCATGGCGAACGCCGCGTCGCCGACCAGGGCGACGACCGGTCGGTCGGGAGCGCCGAGCTTTCCTCCCACCGCGGCGGCGACGGCGTTTCCCATCGACGCCAGGCCCAGCGTAAGAAAGCAGGTCCCCGGCGCGCGGGCCTCGAAATAGTGGCCGAACCAGATGATGACGTTGCCGTTGTCGACGAAAATCAGCGCGTTTTCGGGCAGCACGGCGTACATCTCGTCGATGACCCGCTGGGGCTTGAGGGGGCTTTGGGGGGCGTCGCGGTACTCGGTGCCCACATGCCGCTGCACCTCGTCGCGCAGGTTCTGGAGCGGATTCCGGGGCAGAGCGCCGCCCTCGGGGTGCAGCGCCCGCATTTGCTCGGCGAGCTCGGAGAGCGCCGCGCGGGCGTCGCCCACGACGCCTACGTCGATGGGGTAGTTCTTGCCAAGCTGCTCGGGATCGATGTCGACGTGGATCAAGGCGGTGCTCGGACGGAGGTTCTTCTCCCATGCGTGCGTCGCGAGCTCGCCCGCGCTGGTGCCTACCATCACGAGGACGTCGACGTAGTCGGCGAGCAGGTAGGCCTCGGCGCGGGGGTGTCCACCGAACCCAAACACGCCCAGCGAAAGCTCGTGGTTCTCTGGAAAGACACCCTTGCCCTTGGGGGTGGTGGCGACCGGAATATGGAAGGTTTCGGCGAGCTCGAGCAGCTCGGCAGAGGCCCCCGAGATGGCCACACCGTCGCCCGCGAAGATGCAAGGCCGCGCGGCTTTGGACAGCACCTTCGCGGCCTCCGCCACGGCGGCTCGGTCGACGGGTCGGGACTTTACCCGATACTGGTGCGGAGCGAGCATCACGCCGCTCACCTTCTGCTTGAGGATGTCGACAGGCAGGCTCAAGTGGACGGGCCCGGGGCGCCCGGTCAGCGCGGTGCGGATGGCCCCTTGGAGGGTCTCGCGCATGCGCTCCGCGCTCGTGACGACGGTCGAGAGCTTGGTGACCGGACGGTAGATCTGGACCATGTCCACGCCGAACATGGTGCTCTCCTGGAGGGCGCCCTTGCCAAAGAAGCGCGTGGATGCCTGGCCGGTGATCAGGAGGACGGGCGCGGAATCGGCCATCGCGCAGGCGATGCCGGTGAGGGCGTTGGTGCCCCCCGGGCCGGTCGTCGCGAAGCACACGCCGAGCTTGCGCCGTACACGCGCGAAGCCAGCGGCCATGAACGCGGCGCCTTCCTCGTGCTTGGCGAGGATGTGCTTGATGCTCCGGTGGCCGATCAGCGCTTCGTACAGGGGAGTCAGGGCGGCGCCCGGAACGCCGAAGATGTACTCCACCCCCTCGGCCACCAGGTAGCTCATCAGCAAGTCGACCGCCAATATGTCTTCTACTTCTTCGTGCACATTGCCTCCGACACCTCATGCTCCTCGTTGGTTGTCTCGGACGACGTCCACCCTGCCGCGCCTAGGCGGTGCATCGCTTCCTTCGCATCGCTGTCTACAGCCGACGCCACGCTAGCGCTCGATCAGGAGACCCGCGAAGTGGGTGCCCGTCCCTGGGGAGACGAGCACGACGTACTTCGAGGTCATGCTTTGGTGGTGGACGGCCAGCGTGACGGGCACGGACGCCAGCGTGATGTTCCCGTAGAGGTCGTAGGTGTCCCAATACTCCCCGGGCTGGATCGCTGTCTTCCAATGGCTCATGAGCGAACGCGCGGGCTGGTGCCCGACGAAGGCAATATCCGCCGGTAAGATGGCGCGGCGCCCGAGCATTCGCGCGACCATCGCGGGCGGCACCTGGGCGCCGTGCGTCATGACCGTGTGCAACCCGACCCCTCCCATGGCGTAGGTAGGTCGCGGGACCCCCAGTTCGTCCACCGGCAGGCAGCGGCCTCCTGCGCGGTCGACGAAGCGCGTCTTCATGTTCATGACATCGAAGACCTCGCTCAGGGTCTCGGCCTCGTGATCGATGAGCCGGAAGCGGCGACCCTTGCCGAGGATCACGGAGGCCGCGCCGTCGCCGATCGACGCGGCGTGTCCGCTCTCGTAGTCCATGTAGCGGGACATGGAAGCTCCGCAGGTGACCATGACGTAGCGGGCATGTCCGGAGGCGATGGCTTCCCACGCCAGGATGACGGCCGTGATGAAGTTCGAGAACTCGGCGTTGACGGGCACCACCATGACGCGGTGGTCGAGGCCGAGACCCTGGTGGACTTTGTAGAGGCCGTTGGGTGACAGGAAGTCAGAGACAAAAGCGTAACCGTACAGGCGGTCGATCTGCCCGGGCTTCAGGCCGGCGTCGGCGAGCGCCCGCTGACTGGCCTCGACCATCAAACCCTCGATGGGCTCGCCGGGCGCCAAGCAGCGTCGCTCGTGGGTGCCCGCGAAGAAGTCGGTCTCCTCGGACGAGCTCCTTCGCAGCGCGTCAAAGATGGGGTCATCGTTGGTGCGGATGGAGGTCGGCACCGCATAGCCGAAGCCCACCATGCCAACGTCCACGCCTTGGGGACTTGGCTCTGCGTTTGTCGGAAGAGGAGTGCTCGACACGTCTTACGGCCTCCAAGCCGACGTCAGACCCCGACGCTTTGGAGTCTCATCGCAGTTCCGGAGATCCGACGGCAAGAGCGCATCGGTTCGTTCGAAACGACGGGACGCGACGCGGGCTCGGCAGCCCTCGATTATACGCGGTTGCGGGCATACGCGGTTGCGGGCGGCGCCATTTGGACTTTCAAGGTTCGGAGAAAGGAAAGGGTTAGCGAAAACCTGCCCAGGAATCAAGGAACTTCGTCCGCTTTTCGCGGGCGCCTTCTTTTTTGGCAGCGTCTTTTCGGGCTTTTGTCGGCGTGGTCGGCGTCGTGGTTAGGGTCGCGGAAATCTGGATCGTTGTCTGACGCACAACATCAGGCAGAGCTGTCGGGCGGTTCGCGCGGGGTGGATAGTGCGCGATGAAAAGAACGTCAGGGTATTTCCTTTGCGAGCACGGTTTGGTCGCAGCCCTCGGGCCCCGTCGTTTGCCATTTGACGCAGATGAGCGGCCGAATCGCGGCGTCGCCTGGCCTTTGTCCGAGTCAAAGGCCCGGACGACGTACGCCCAAGTCCATGTGAGGAGAGACCGCCCTCGGACCTACAAACCCACCCGCCATCCGATGCCTGTCATGATACCTGTCAAGGTAAGACCCGTCTCCACATCGATAGAGAAGCGCCGAGACAACCGGAAGGACAGGCCAAGCTCGGGTAGAGCGAGCCATGGGAAGATGGTAGGTTTGTAGCCGTCGGCGAACCAGCTCGGGGAGGTGTAGCCGTTGTAGTGGTCGGCGTCGGCGTCGCGCTGGTTGCAGTAGCGGTAGGTGCCTTGGGGATCGTCGGGGCCGAAGCACTTCTTCATTTTGTAGGGATCGCCGTTGGAGCCCTTCGGAAAGTAGGCCTGGGTCTCCTTCAGGTCGCCAAGGAAGGTCCAGCCCACCCCGGCGCCTCCCCCGACCCGGAAGCTGACACTGCCCGAATCGTTCAGGGGCACCGCCCACAAAAGGTCGACCGTGAACATCAGCGCCTGAAGATCGCTCTCGATGATCTCCCACTCGGTGTCGGGCGCGCCGTTGGCCTTCCAAGGCATGGGGCCCAGCTCGAAGTTGGCGTAGGCCAGCGAAAACACCACGTTGGCGTGGGCCCCCCGGCGTTCCAGGGTGATCCCGCCGCCCGGGACGTACACGCTCTGCCCCCCCTCGCCGAACATCTGTTGGTAGGTATCTGGAATGTAGAAACCCCGGAAACGCGCGCCGAGGGCGTAGTTGGGCTCTTCTTCTGGCGGCTTGGGCGGGGGCTTGGCAGGGCCTTCCAGACGCAGGTTGACGATGCGCCGCTCGCCCTCGCGGAGCACCAACTTGTCGCTGAATTTCTGGTGCCCGGGGGCCTCGGCCTCGATGCTGAGGCTGACGTCCGGGGCGACCTTGCGGCGCTCGTAGGGCTCGATGGACTCACCGTCGAGCATGATTTGAAGGTCTTCGTACGGCTCGAAGGGCTCGAAGCTCACGGTGGGGATGCGCGCGTCCACCTCTTCGAGCAGGACCTTGGCGTCCTTCTGGGCGTTGATGTCGGAGCGATTCCACTTGCGCGAGCGCTCTTCGATCACGAGCGCGTGCAGCACCTCGCTGGCGCGCAAGAGCTCGCTCAGGGCCACGTAACACTTGGCGAGGGCGAAGCTCGTGGTCGGTGTGTGGCGCGCGAGCTCGGCCTCTTCGAGCAACGGCACCGCCTTGACACAGTCGCCCTTCTTCGCCGCTTGGAGGCCCAAGCGCGCCTGCTTGTCGCCCGGCGCCGCGCGCACGCTGGGCGCGGCGAGCAGCGCCGTGGCGAGGATCCCGAAGGCCAAACGCGATTTCGAGCGGCGGACGGTAGACGCGATGGGACGGCTCAGAATCCGGGCATGATAAAAGCCCGCGCGCTGATTGTGGGCGGCGATTCGTAGGCCCCCCCAAGAACCCTGTGAGCTCCCATGAGCGACCAACGAAAGGACCGGGTGCCGAAGCGGCGGGCCAAGCCCCCGACGCCCCGCGCTGCTCGCTCACAAAAACCTCAGAAAAAGCAGGGGCGAGCCGGCGTCGTTGGGGGCGTCCAAGGGCTCCTCGCCAAGCATCGCGCGCTCGTCGGTCTCGCCCTGGGCTTCGCGCTGGCCGTGGGCTTGGGCCTGGGAGCGCTGTATTTCGCCGCGCAAAACCTGGCCACCGTGCCCGACGCGCCGCCCATCGTGGTGACCTGGACGAGCGCCGCGAGCGCCCATGAAGCCGCCGAAAAGCTGGCCGCGGCGGGCCTCGTGCAAAACGAGACGGCCCTCGCGCTCTACCTGGGCAGCACCGGGGATTGGCAGCGTTTCGTGGCCGGGCCGCACCTCTTGCGAGGGGGCAGCCCGCGGGAGATCGCGGCGCTTCTGATGCGCGACGAGAACAGGCCCACCGTGCGCGTGACGATCCCCGAGGGCTTCAACCGCTTCGACATCGCGGCGCGCCTCGAAAAAAATGGCGTCGCGCCGCGAGCCGCGTTTTTGGAGGCCACCGTCGAAGGCGCTTTGCTCGCCGAATTGGGCCTCGAAGGCGCGGAGAGCGCGGAGGGCTTTCTGTTCCCTGCGACCTACGATCTCTACCTCGACGCGGACCCGAAGGCCCTCGTGAGGCGCCTCGTGGGGGAGGCCAATCGACGCTGGAAGAGCTTGATTTCAGGGCAAGACGCGCGCTTGGACGAGGTGCAACGAACCCTTGGTTGGGGGCGCTTCGAGCTCGTGACGCTGGCCTCGATGATCGAGAAGGAGGCCGTGGTCGACGACGAAAGGCCAATGATTTCAAGCGTTTTTTACAACCGTCTGCGGGACCCCGAGTTTCGTCCCAAGCGCCTGCAGTCCGATCCCACGTCCGCGTATGGCTGCATCGCCGAGCCGACGAGGGCCGCGAGCTGCGCGCAATTCGAAGGCAAACCGACGCCCGCCATCAACACCGACGCGGACAACCGCTACAGCACCTACACGCGGAACGGCCTTCCCCCCGGGCCCATCGCCAACCCCGGTGAGGCGAGCCTCGCGGCGGCTATTTCACCGGCATCGACGCGCTATTTCTACTTCGTGGCCAAGGGTGGCTCGCGCCACGCGTTCAGCGAAACGTTGGGCGATCACAACAGCGCCGTGCGTAAGGGGCCATCGGCGGGCCAGCCCTAGTACCGCGCGCCCGAGCTTTGATTCGCCGGGCGCCTTGGACTAACGACGCCGCGTGCGTTCTCTAGCTCCTTTTGCGGCCGTGTTCGTCGTCGCTTGCTCCACCACACCGCAGGGCTCGACCGAGG
>CAYLJT010000493.1:0-6708 GCA_964383995.1 uncultured Polyangiaceae bacterium | reverse complement strand
CCACGCCCTGAGCGCGCGCTCCACGTTCCCGCAGCTCGTCGACATCGAAGCGCGCCACGGCAGCCTGGTGCGCGGCGCGGCGGCGGCCATGGCCTCGCGCAAGAAGCCCGCGGGAAAGACGCCGGCCAGCGCGTTTTTGTCGCTGCTCGGGGGCATGGGCGAGCTCATCGCGGCGCTCGAAGATCGGGTGCAGAAGCTCGGCGGGCAGATCCGTCGCAGCACGCGGCTCGTGCGCGTGGAGCGGCCCGAAGCCGAAGGAGACGGCCATCGCTTCGTGGCGTTGGTCGAGCACGAAGGGGCCCAGGAGCGAATCGTTGCAGCTCAAATTATTCTCGCGACGCCCGCCTACGTCGCCGCGGACGCCCTCGACGAGCTGGCCCCCGACGTCGCCACCACCCTGCGCGACATCCCCTACGTCTCGACGGGGACGGTCGCGCTCGCGTACCCCCGGGTCGATGTGCCCCACGCCCTCGACGCCTCGGGCGTGATTTTCCCGAAGAGCGAAGGCCGCAAGATCCTCGCGACGACGTTCGTGTCGAGCAAATGGCCAGGCCGCGCGCCGAGCGACACCGCGCTCTTGCGCGTGTTCGTGGGCGGGCATCGCCACGGCGCCGACCTCCAGCGCTCCGACGAAGAGCTCGTGCAAACCGCTCGCGAAGAGCTGGCCGCCATCCTCGGCATCCAAAGCGCGCCGAGCTTCACGCGGGTCTTTCGCTACGAACGGTCGAACCCGCAGCCCACGGTGGGCCACCAAGACCGGCTCGATCGCCTCGCCCAGGCCAGGCTCGATCTGCCGGGCTTGCACTTCGCGGGGGCGCCCTACGAGGGCGTGGGCATCCCGGATTGCGTCAGGCAGGCCAACGACACCGCCGACCGCGTCCTGGCCCTCGCGCATTGATGCATCCCACGATGTCTTACACAGGGTCCGAAATCGTGATCCCACCGTGGGCGCCGCTACGTCGGCAGCTTGACGCTGTAAGAGCCGAACCGCTACGTTTTGCCGGGCCTCGGACACGGGCTACGGCGGAGCCGCGGCCTTGCACGACAATTACGGGCACTTCGAGGAAGCCTCCCCAAGGTCGTAACGCGTGAAGGACTTCGACGAGAAGACGAGGGTCACCCAGATCCTCACGGACCAGAAAGCGCCGTCGGTGTCGCGCTCTCAGACCGATTGTCTCGTCGTGATTTACACGAAGGAGCCGACCCTGCTCGGCAAGCGCTTCGTCCTCGACACGAGCCCGATGCGCGTGGGGCGCGGGACCGAAGCGCAGATCGTGCTCGACGGCGACTCCGTCTCGCGGCGCCACGCGCACTTCGAGCAGCGCGGGGCCAACTGGCTCGTCGTCGACGATGGCAGCACCAACGGCACCTATTGCAACGACGAGCAGATCGCGACCGAGGCGGTGCTGAAGAACGGCGACCGCGTGAAGATCGGGCCGACGATCTTCAAGTTTCTCTCGGGGGCCGACGTAGAGGCCCAATACCACGAAGAAATTTACCGAATGACCATCATGGATGGTCTCACGCAGATCCATAACAAGCGCTACCTGTTCGAGGCGCTGGAGCGCGAGATCATCCGGGGGCGAAGGCACGAGCGCGACCTATCGACGCTGCTCTTCGACATCGACCACTTCAAGCGCATCAACGACGTGCACGGGCACCTGGCGGGAGACTTTGTGCTCAAAGAGCTTGCCCGCATCGTGCAGTCACGCATCCGCCGCGACGAAGTGTTCGCCCGCTACGGCGGTGAGGAATTTGCCATTATTTTGCCGGAAACGGGCATGGACGGCGCCCTCGCGCTGGCCGAGTCCATTCGCCAGAAAGTCGCGGAGCACGCGTTTGTCTTTCAAGCCGACTCGATTCGCGTGACGATCAGCATCGGCGTCGCGCTGTTGAAAGACACCGACAGGACCGCGAGCGATCTCATCAAGCGCGTCGACGAGCGCCTCTACAACGCGAAAAATAGCGGTCGTAACCGCGTTTGCTCCTAACGTTTGCATCGGGTCCATCACCTGCGAAGGAGGCTTTTGTGCCCCTAAGTGAATGGCCGCCGCCTCTGGCCGAGACGTCGGGTAACGAGCTCCCGCTGATACGCACGGTGCCCCCGGGGCCCCGCTCACGCCAAGCCGCGGCCCGCCTGGATGCCGTCGAATGCCCTGCGTTTGGGCAGCGCCGCGAGCGGCGCGCCGACACCAGCGGCATGGCCATGGACCCCATCGTTCTGTCGCACGGCAACGGCGCGAACCTGCATGACCTCGACGGCAATCGCTATGTCGATCTGGTGGCGGGCTTCGGCGCGGTGCTGTTGGGGCACGCCTCGAAGACCACCGCGCGGGCCATGGAAGCGCAGGCCGAAAGGCTGGTGCAGGGCCTCGGCGATGTGTACGCGACGGACGCGAAGCTCGCGCTGCTTGAACGCCTCGCGACCCTCCACACCGGAGAGAGCCCCCGCGTTTTGCTGACGCAGAGCGGCAGCGACGCGGTTACGGGGGCGCTCAAGACCGCGAAGCTTGCCACGGGAAAGCCGGGCATCGTGGCCTTCGACGGGGCCTACCACGGGCTCGGCTACGCGCCCCTCGCCGCCTGCGGGCTGCGCGAGAGCTACCGCGCGCCCTTCGCCAACCAGCTCAATCACCACGTGGTCTTCGCGCCCTACCCTCGAAACGACGACGAGCTCGACGCGAGCCTGGGGGCCGTGGAGAAAATCCTTCGAGGTCAAACCATCGGCGCGGTGCTTGTGGAGCCGATCCTCGGGCGGGGCGGTGTGGTGGTGCCGCCGCGCAGCTTCGTGCGCGACCTAGGGCGCCTCGCCAACGACCACGGCGCGCTGTTGATCGCCGACGAAATTTGGACCGCCTTTGGGCGCTCGGGGGCCATGGTCTACAGCGTCGAAGAGGGCTTTTGCCCCGATATTTTGTGCTTCGGCAAGGGCCTCGGCGGGGGCCTTGCCCTCTCGGCCTGCGTGGCGCCCGAGGCCATCATGCGGGCTTGGGCGCGCGAGGAAGAGGTCATCCACACCTCGACCCACGCAGGCATGCCGCTCGCTTGCGCGGTGGCGGGCGCGACCCTCGACGCGGTGCGCTTTCGCAAGCTCGACGCGCGCGCCAAGGAGGTGGGCGCGCGGACCCTGGCGACTTGGCGCGAGGCCCTCGCGGGCCTCGATCAGGTGCGCGAGGTGCGCGGCGCGGGCCTGATGCTGGGCATCGAGATGGCCTCGCCGAAGGTGGCCCTTTCGTTTGGACGACGCATGTTGGAGCGCGGCTACCTCGTGCTCGGCGGCGGAAAGAAGGGCGAGACCATCACGCTCACGCCGCCCCTTGTCATCGAAGAGAGCTTGCTCGAAGCGGCGGCGTGGGCGGCTCGGGACGCGCTCACCAGCGCCTCCGCATAGCGGGACGCGTGGTATCACCGGACGGTGTCGGTCTCCCCTCTCCAGCATGCGGAAAGCGCCGCGCTCCATGAGCGTGTGCGCGCGGCCGTGGCCGGTGTCTCGGACGAAACCTTCGACGAGCTGGCGACCGACATCGCACGCTTTCAGAGCGAGCATGTGCCGGCCGTGGGCCGCTTGTTTCGCGCGCACGGCGTGGACACCGTCGCCTTGCGCCACGCCGCGGACATCCCCGCCGTGCCCACGGACGCCTTCCGTTTCGCGCGCATCGCGGCCCACGACGCGGCCGACGACGTGGTCGTCTTCCGCACGAGCGGCACAACGCAGGGCGCGCGTGGCGAGCACCCGATGCGCACCACCGCGACCTACGAGGCCGCGGCCCTGCGCTGGGCCGAAACGTTGCTCTTCCCCGACATGCGCCGCTTCCGCGTCATCGTCCTCGCGCCGCCGCTCGCCGCGGCCAACGACTCCTCCCTCGGCTTCATGCTCGACGCCTTCGCGCGTACGGTGGGCGTACGGGCCTCGTGGCACGTCGCCCTCACCGCGAACGAGGCCGCGATCGATCACGAGGGTGTGCTCCACGCGGCCGAAGACGCGCACGCCGCGGGGCTCGCGGCCCTGGTGCTCGGGACGTCCTTCGCGTTCGTTCATCTGCTCGACGCCCTCCGCGGACAGCGCATACCGTTGCCCACGGGGAGCCGCTTGATGCAGACGGGCGGCTACAAAGGGCGCTCGCGCGAGGTGCCGCGCGACGAGCTGCGCCGCGACTTGGCGCAAACGTTCGCGATCCCCGCGTCGCACGTGGTGTCCGAATACGGCATGACCGAGCTGTCGAGCCAGCTCTACGAGGGCACGGTCGCCCACGCCGAGGCCCCGCCGGAGCTCTACAGGGCCCCCCCTTGGCTGCGCGTGACGGCCGTCGATCCCCTGGATCTGAAGCCTTTGCCCGCGGGCGAGGTGGGCCTCGCGAGGTTCGTGGATCTCGCCAACGTGGACAGCGCCGTCGCCGTGCAGACCGCCGATCGCGTGCGCGTGACATCCGCGGGCGTCGAGCTTTTGGGGCGCGCGCCCGGCGCCCCGCCGCGGGGTTGCTCTTTGGCCCTCGAAGAAATGATGGGAGCTCAAACGATATGAGCCGCAACGCGCACGCCTTCGCAGCGACGGCGCGCATCGAGCGCCTGCTCGGGCTCGCGAGGCGCATCCGCGATGCGCACGATCCCCTTGGAAAAGAGGCGCGAGAGCAGCTAACGAAGACCTCGGGGCTCTCGGCCCAAGGGGTCGAGCGGGCCCTGACCCAGCATCTCGAGACCGAGGTGAGCGCGGCCGACCTCGAAGGGTTGCTCGGCTCGGTGGGCGCCGCCCGCGCCTGCCACGTGGTGCTCGCGGCCAACGTGTGCGTCGCGGCCCTGCGCGCCCTGGCCCTGGGCTTCGCGTGCGCGCCCCGCGTGTTTGTAAAACCGTCGCGGAGATCACCCGGCCTGGCGCCCATTTTGGTGCGCGAGCTCGGCGACGACGAGACCGTTGGAGCTGCAACGATCGTCGCGGCCATCGATCCTGTACGCGGCGACGAGGTGCACGTGTACGGGCAGAGCGAGACCCTGCGCACAATCGCCGCCGATTTGCCGAACGGCGTGCTGTTTCGCGGGCACGGCTCGGGCTTCGGCGTGGCCTTGGTGGACGCGGACCGCGACGTCGTGCGCGCAGCGCACCACATCACCGAAGACGTGGTGCCCTTCGATCAGGCCGGGTGTTTGTCGCCCCGCGTGGTCTTCGTGGAGGGCTCGGCCGAGCGCGCCGAGGCCTTCGCCGAGGCCCTCCACAACGCGCTCGCGCGGGCCTCGACGATGACCCCGCGAGGCCCCCTCGACGCGGCCAGCGCGGCAGCGCTGCGTCTGTACGCCGAAACGGCGCAGAGCCTCGGCTCCTACCGTCCAGGTGGTGATCACGGTGTGGGCGTCGACGTGTCACCCCGCGCGCTGCTCGTGCCCCCTGCGGCGCGCGTGGTCCACGTGCTCCCGACCTCGGTAAAACAAGCCGAAACGCTGCTGCGGCCCCACATCGAGGCCATCACGACGCTGGGCGGCGTGCCTTCGGGATCGCTCACCAGGGCCCTCGTGGCGTTGCTACCGCACGCGCGTTTTGCGCGCCTCGGCGCGATGCAACGGCCCCCTTTGGATGGCCCCGTCGATCGGCGGAGAGGCGCTAACATGGGTCTTCTTTCATGACGACGCCGACGTCCACGCCCCTGCCCGTTGCATCCGCAAAAATCCACGCACGCGGAGAAAAGGCCCGGCTCGATGGCGTGCTCGACTTCGTCGCGTTCGTCTCGAAGCCGATGGCGCTGACCAGCATGCTCGACGGCGCACCGCAGCGGATCGCCGCGATCCTCGGCGCGGACGTCGTGTCGCTCTACCTCTTGGAGGGCGACGGCGATCACCTCGTGATGCGCGGCAACGTGGGCTTTCCCTTGGGAGCGCGCGGCAATGTGCGCCTCGCGGTGGGCGAAGGCATCACCGGCATGGCCGTCGAGTGCATGCGCCCCATCTCGGTCGTGGGCGCGCCGAGCCACGAGCGCTACCGCCGTTTTCCCGAGCTCGGCGAAGACCGTTTCCCAGTGTTTCTCGCGGTGCCCATCGTGGGACACGCGCGCGCCATCGGCGCCCTCGTCGTGCAGCGCGCGGGCCACGAGGCCTTCGCGCCCCACGACATCGATCTCATCGTGGCCCTCACCGCGCCGATCGCGGCGGCGATCCGCAACGCCGACGTGCTCGACGAGATGCGCGAGCGCGGCACACGCAAGGTGGGCGGTGGCACGCGCAAGCTCACCTTGCCGGGCAAACCGGTGATCGCCGGCCGCGTCATCGGCGCCCTGGCCGCCAGCCGCAGACCGCCGACGCGCGCCCAGAAAGACGCCAACCCCGAACAGCAAGTCCCCCGCATCAAGGCCGCGTTCGACGACGCCGAGCGCGCCATTCAGAGCCTCGTCAACCGCGCCGACGGCCGCGGGCTCGCGCGTGAAGTCAGCTTCTTGCACACGTATTTGCAGATCATCGGCGATCGCCGCCTGCGCAATCGCGTGCTCGAGCTGATGGCCGCTGGCAGCAGCGCGGGCGAAGCGCTCACCACCGTGTCGCGCGAAGCGGCGCGGGCCGCGCGGGGCATCGTCGGCGATCCATTTTTAGAAGACCGCGCGCGCGACATCGAAGATCTGTGCGACGCGATCCTGATGCTGGCGACCCCCGATCAACGCGCGGAAGTGCCGACAAAAGCCGTGCTTATCGCGGACCAGGTCACGGTGTTCGATCTGATCGTCACCGTAC
>CAYLJT010000492.1:0-6712 GCA_964383995.1 uncultured Polyangiaceae bacterium | reverse complement strand
TCAAGCAGCGCATCGGCTACATGACCCAGCGCTTCAGCTTGTACGAGGACCTTACCGTCGAAGAGAACCTCGACTTTTACGGGGGTATTTACGGTCTCGCGCGGGCCGCGCGGCGGGCCCGCATCCACGAGGTGTTGGGCGCGTCGGGCCTGATGGAGCGGCGCAAGCAGCTCTCGGGCACGCTGAGCGGAGGCTGGAAACAACGCGTCGCCCTCACCTGCGCGACGCTGCACAAGCCGCCGCTTTTGTTCCTCGATGAGCCCACGGCGGGCGTCGATCCGGTGAGCCGCCGCGCGTTTTGGGAGCATATCCACGCCATCGCAGCCGAGGGCACCACCGTCTTGGTGACCACGCACTACATGGACGAGGCCGAGCGTTGTCACCGCCTCGCCTTTATTTTCCGGGGTTCGGTGCTCGACGTCGGCACGCCGCTCGAAATCGTGGAGCGCCGCTCGCTACGCACCGTCGAGCTGCACGCGGACGAAACACCGCGAGCCGCGTCGTTGATTCGCGCGCACCACGACACCGAAGAGGTGTCGAGCTACGGCGACGTCTTGCGCGTCACCACCCGCGGCGAGGTGTCGCCCGAAAACGTCGTGCAGCAGGCGCTCCGCGGCTCGGGCATCGAGGCGCGGCGCATGGTGCCGGTGCGCCCCACGGTGGAAGACGCGTTTGTCTCCATGGTGCGTGAGGACGAGCGCGGGAGGGTTGGAGCATGAACGGACGCCTGCTCGCGATCGGCAAAAAAGAGCTGATTCAACTGCGCCGCGACCGCCTGACCCTGGGCATGATGGTGATGCTGCCGGTGCTGCAGCTCGTGTTGTTCGGCTACGCGATCAACATGGATGTCCGAGACATCCAAACCATCGTGCTCGATCAAGATCACACCGCCGAGTCGCGCGACTTCGCGCGTAGCCTGGAGGTGACCGGGGTCTTCGATTTGGTCGGCGACGTCGAGAGCTACGAAGACATCGGCCAGGCCTTTCGCGGTGGAAAAGCGCGGGCCGCGCTGGTGGTGCCGCCGGGCTACGGAGCCGCGCTGGCGGCCGGAAAGCACGCCGAGCTGCAGCTCGTGGTCGACGGCAGCGATCCGCAGACCATCTCGGGAGCGACGCAAACCGTGGGCTCGCTGGCGGCTGCGCGCTCGACCGAGATGTTGGTGAAGCGCATCGCCTCGAGCGGCGCAGGCGCCGCGGCCTTGCCCGTCGATGTGGCGGCGACCACCTGGTACAACCCCGACCTCAAGACCTCGACCTTCATCGTGCCTGGGCTCACCGGCGTGATCCTCACGATGACGATGGTGATGCTCACCTCGATGGCCATCGCGCGCGAGCGTGAGCGGGGAACGTTGGAGCAACTGATCGTCGCCCCCGTCGGGCGTTTCGAGATCATCGCCGGCAAAATCTTGCCCTACGCCGTGATCGGCTACGTGCAGATCAGCCTGGTGCTGCTCGTGGGGCGGCTGGTCTTCGACGTGCCCCTCGTGGGCTCGTTGCCCCTGCTCTACGTGCTCGCCTTCGCCTTCATCGCGGCCAACTTGGCGCTCGGCCTTCTGTTCTCGACGCTCGTGAAGACCCAGCAGCAGGCCATGCAGCTCTCGTTCTTCTTTCTGCTGCCGAACATCCTCTTGTCGGGCTTCGCGTTCCCCTGGGAGGGCATGCCCAAGCCCGCGCAATGGCTCTCGCAGGCCCTGCCGCTCACCCATTTCTTGCGCATCGTGCGGGGCATCACGCTCAAGGGCGCGACCCTCAACGACGTGGGGCTCGAGCTCGTGTGGCTGTGCTGCATCTGCGCGGTGTTGATCGCGCTGACCGCGGCTCGCTTTCAGAAGAAGATCGTTTGATCTCCAAGGATTCCCATGGCGCGCCCCAAGAGTGACATCGATACACGCATCGTCCGCGCGGCTCGCGAGCGCTTCCTGCGCGAGGGCGTCGACGGGGCCTCGCTGCGCGGCATCGCCGACGACGCGGGCACCAGCGTGGGCATGGTCTACTACTGGTTTCCCACCAAAGACGACCTGTTCCTGGCCGTCATCGAGGACATCTACGGCACGTTCTTGGGGGACATCGAGGCCGCCGTGGCCGACGGTGGCGACACCGAAGAGCGCATTCACCGCGCGTTCAAGCGCCTGTCGCGGATGAGCGACGAGGAGCTGACGGTGATTCGCCTCGTGCTGCGCGAGGTGCTGGTGTCCTCCGAACGCCGTTCACGCGTCGCGGCGCGCTTCCTTCGCGGTCACGTGCCGCTGCTGATCGCCACGCTCGCGGAGGGCGTTTCGCGCGGCGACGTGGCGCCCGGATTTCACCCGGCGTCGCTCGTGTTCGCCTGCATCGCGCTCGCGATCATGCCGCAGGTGGCGATCCGCTTGATCAGCACCGTCGTGCCGAAGAGCGTGCCGCTGCCGACCCCCGAGGTCCTCGCTGAGGACCTGGTTCGGGTGCTGTTTCGCGGCATCGGCGCGCGTGGCGAAGGCCCGCGCGAGGCCTAAAAAACGGGGCTAGTCCGCTTGGTAGACCACGCGGGTCCAGCTCGAATCGAAGGCGATGGTGGTGCCGCAGCGGTAGCCGCCGTTCAGCGAGTTGCCGCCGGTGTGCCAGCACATGCGAAGCTCGGGGCTTATCACCACGCCCGAGTCGAAGTCGCACGAGTTGCGGTTCACGGGCGCGCCGCCCGGCGCAAACCCCCACGACCAGCTCTCGTCGTAATACCAACCCACGCCGTTCGACTGCTTGGTGCAGTTGGCGGTGGTGCCACAATCGAACAGGACGTCGACGCGCGGCGCCATCGCGGCCAGCGTGAGCGTCGACGGATCGGACGTCTTGTAGCAACCCATGAGCAGGTTGGCCTTGCTGCAAGCGGCGAGCGGGATCGCCGAAAATCCATCGTATTTATCGGTAAAGCACTGGGTCCAGCCGACGAGCTGCGACACCGGGACGTTTTGCTGCACGCCCGTCGCCCAGTAGAGGCAATCGTCGTCGACGCCTCCGCAGTTGGCCGGGCAGCAGCTATCGCCGTTGATGCACTGGGTAATGGTCGACGCGGCCCCCGTGCAGGTGCCGTTCTGGCACGTTGTCCCGGACGTGCAGCCATCGGCGTCGTCGCAGGCCACACCGTTGTTCGCGGGTTGACCGCCGAGGCACACGCCACCCGAGCAGGTCTCGCCCGTCGTGCACAGGTTTCCGTCATCGCACGCCGCGCCGTCGTTGCCCGGGATCGCGGTGCACTTGTCGAGGCCCTCGTCGCAATAACCGATCATGCAAACATCGCCGGGCGCGGTGCAGGTGTTGACGTCACCGGCGCACGAGCCGTTGTTGCACTTGTCGTTGATCGTGCAGTACTGGTTGTCGTCGCACGAGCCGCCTTCGTTGCTGGGCGCCGCGTAGCAGCCACCGAGCGGATCGCACACGCCCACGGTGCACTGCGAGTCGAAGATCGAACAGTCGACCGGCACGCCATTCAGGCAAACGCCGCTGGAGCAGAAGCCCTGGTACGTGCACGAGTTGGTGTCGTCGCACTGGGCGCCCTCGTTGCCGACGATGTACTCGCAGCCGCCGCTGACCGCCGGGTTGCACACGCCGATGTGACAGGGATCGGGCGCGTCGCAGTGCTTGGCGATGCCCGGTTGGCACGCGCCGCCGAAGCACGAATCGTTCAGCGTGCAGGGATCGCCGTCGTCGCACGCAGCGAAGTTCTTCGCGGATTTTTGGCACGCGCCGTTGATGCAGGTGCCCTCGTTGCACGCGTCGTCGAACGTGTTGCAGTCATCGGCGTTCACGCAGTCCACGTGGACATCCGGCTGATCCATCGCGTCGGAGCCGGCGTCCTCGACGCCCCCTTCGCCCCCTGTACCGCTCGACGTGCTGCCCGACGTCGTCGTGCCCGTGTCCCCTTCTACGCCTGCGGAGCAAGCCGCGAGGGCGATGGCAGGGGTGGACGCAAGACAGACGAGGAGGATAAGACGCTGATACTTCATGGAACCTCGGCAAAAAGCGGCGAGCGACGTAAAACGGTCGATGGCGCGCGCGGGGCGTCGCGCGGCATCACCGAGCCGCCTCATGATAGCGTAAGCGCGACATGCCCCGAGAGGCCGTCTCCGACAGCGAGGTCGTGCTCGGCCCCGGCGATGTGTTGGGGGGCCGATACCGACTCGTTTCCCGGCTGGGCCGTGGTGGTTTTGGTGACGTTTGGCGGGCAAAGGAGCTTTTGCCCAGCGGCGATCCGTTTCGTGAGGTCGCGCTCAAGCTTTTGACGACCGTCGCCGACGAGGCCTTTTGGGCCGAAGAAGCGCGCCTTTTGGCTTCATTTCGGCATTCGTCGTTGGTCACCATCTACGCGGCGGGCTCGATGGCGCTCGACCGCCCGGTGGCGAACCTGCCTCCGGTCGTGCCCTACGTAGCGATGGAGCTTCTGGTGGGGGCATCCTTGGCCGACCGCGTGCGCGTGCAGAAGGCCGTGCCTTGGCGACGCGTGCTGCGCTGGACGCGGGACGTCGCGGCAGCGCTCGACGTGATCCATCGCGCTTCCGTGGTCCACCTGGACCTCAAGCCCGCGAACCTTTTCTTGACCGACGCGGGCGAGCTCAAGGTGCTCGACTTTGGCATCGCCCGTCGCGCGGGCGCCGAGGAGGTGCGGGCCAGATCGTTGGAGCTCCAGCGATCGGGGACCTCGCTCGCGGAGCTAGGAACCGCCGAGTTTGTCGCGGAGCAAGATGCCTATGCGGCGACGCGACCCGTCACGAACGCGACCAGCGAGCGGGCCGTGGTGGGCACCCCGGGCTTCATGGCGCCGGAGGTGTTCGAGCGCGGTGAGCTGACGCCCGCGACGGACGCCTATGCGCTGGCCGCGACGTTCGTTGTGCTCACCACGGGGACCCTGCCCCACGCCGTGCCGGGAGAGCCGGCCTGGGAGGATCCGACGGCGGTGAGCGCGTGGTGGGCCGACGTGCGGCAAGCCACGCTCTCCGGCCGTTTGCGCGATTTGGCCGACGATGAAGCGGGACTTCCTCCGGGGGTGGTCACCTTGCTCGAACGTCTGTTGGCGGTCGATCCATCTCAACGTCGCGTGACCCCAGGGGGCCTGTTCGCCCTCGTCGACGACGTGTGGGAGCGCCCGTTTGGCCCGCCAAAACCGTTGTATCCAGGCCTTTCGCCGATGGACGGCGGACACGAAGGTTGGCTCGCCGGACGGGGCGACGACGTGTCGCGCATCGGCCAGACGCTCACGCACGAGCCGGCCGTGGTGCTGGTCGGAGCGCGCGGAACCGGCATGACGTCCCTCGCGCTCGCGGGGTTGGTGCCGTTTCTTTCAAAGAACACCATGGATGACCGCGCCGATTGGCGGGCGCTCGTGATCGGCACAGAGGAGCCCGAAGCGGCGCTCGAAGCGGGGCTGCGCGCCCTCCACGCGGACCTCGCCGACGCGCCGCCCGCCGCGCTCTTCGAACACTTGCGGCAGGGGGATAGGGGCCTCGCGTTGGTCTTCGATCCCCTCGACGACCGGGTCACCACGTCGACGCGGCTCCGCACGCTCGTCGAAGCGGTGCTCGAAGCGCGGCCGCCCGGGGTGCGCATCGTGGGCGTGACCCCCGAAGATGCGAGCGACGAGCTTTTGGCCTCCACCATCGGTCCGCGCCTGCGACCCCTGCTGCACTTTGCGACGGCTCCTTCGCCGAGCGCGGCCTCCGCCATCGCGCTGAACAACGCGACGCTGGTAGGCCACGCGCTGAAGGACGGCGAAGTCATCGCCGGCGACGTCGCGCGCGAGCTGCGCGCGGACGGCCGAAGGCTGCGCTACGTCGCGCTCGCGCTGCGCACCTCGTGGGACGAAGGGCGCTTCGACGGCCCCCACTGGCGCGAAGCGGGGGGCATTGCGGGCCTCGTCGCGCGCCACGCGGACCGTGTGCTGAGGGGCCTGGCGCCCGAGGATCGATCGCTCGCAGAGGCCGTATTCGTGCGCCTTTCGTCGGCAGAAGGCCGCCCCGTTGGCTGCGATCGCGGGGGCCTCGTGCGAGGCCTCGCGTCCTCCGCGTGGGAGCTCGACATGAGCCCCGCCTCGGAGCTCGCGCCTCGATCGCGCGGCATCCATCACGACCAGCGCGCGGCCCGCGTCGAAGGCGTGATCGAGCGGCTCATCGCAGGACATCTGCTGATCGCCACGGGCTCCCAAATCGAGGTCGGTCACCCCGCGCTGTTGACCGAGTGGTCCTTCGTCGTCTCCGCGCGCTTGGCGTCCACGGGACGGCTCGTATTTCGCGATGCGTTGCGCGAGGCGGCCGTGGCGTGGGAGCACGCGGGGGCCCGCGCAGACCTTTTGTGGCAAGGGAATTTGCTGCACGAGCTGGCCACCAACACGCCCTGGTTGGCAGGTCTTTTGAGCTCAAAAGAACAGGAGTTCATCGACGCGAGCCAACGCCGTGAGCGACGCACGCGGTTCACGCGTATCGCGCTGCTAGTGGCGTTTTTTCTCTTGGTTTTGGGGGCGGTGGCCATCGACCAGGCCTACGAGGCCCGGCAGCAAGAGGCCGAGCAGCGGCGCGCCGATGCGGAGCGCGAGGCCTACGTGGCGACCGTCGTGGCCCGCGCGCGGCACACCGACGATCCCTACCTGCGCGCGGCCTGGATCACCGAGGCGATGGCCAAGGGCTCGGCGGACGCGGCCCTGCCTCTCGAGCTTCTGCGCAGCGCGGAGCCCCTTCCCGCCGCGCATTTCTTGA
>CAYLJT010000491.1:0-6713 GCA_964383995.1 uncultured Polyangiaceae bacterium | reverse complement strand
GGTGCTTGGCCGAGCGCCGATATCCCTGCCGGCAATTACAACACGCAATGGCAGCTCGACCGGGACAACGCGGGCGGAGCGCCGTTTTACGCCGCGAAAGCCGCGTCTTACCTCGGCCTCGCCGTGGTTACGCTCAACGCCATTCGCGTCTTGTGCAGCATCTTCAAGCCCATTAGCTTGCGCCCGCTCAAGGTGCTTCCCGGCTGGATGCCGCTGCCTGCCCTGGCGCGCCTTGGCGCCGTCAAAGACGTCATCCTGACCCTTTCTACCATCGGCAACGCGATCGTCGACTGGGAAGGCTCGGTCGGCCAGGGTAACCTCGGTCTACCCAAGGGCAATGTGTCCATCCAGGCCGACAAATACGCCGGCATGAACGCCGGCATCGCCAACACGCTCTACGCCCACCTCGGCTGCTACGTGTTCTCGTCGGGCACCACCGACTTGATCGGTGTCATCGGCGCCTCCATGTCGGGCGTCGGCTGGTGCAGCATGTGGTCGGGGCTGTCTTCCTCTGTCGGATCGCTGTTGTCCACCGAGGTCAACGCCGAGTTCGGCGAGACCGCGGTCAAGGGTATGAAGGGTGTCACCGTCAGCTCCGAGGTGGGTTCCGCCGACGTGCAAGGCATGACCGGCGCGCGCATCAACTCCACGGCAGGCGGCGTCGTGGCCCACGGCGCCTTGTCGGCCTACTTCGGCACGGGCGCGGCGGCCGGCTTTGGCGCCCTCGCGACGCCCACCGGCATCTCCATCGGCTCCTTCCCCGCGGCGGCAGTCTTCCCAAGGCCGATTCCGGATCCGACCTGCTGGGTCAACATGTCCAAAGCCAGCTACAAAATCCAGATGGGCGCGACGACGTTCACCACCCTGACCCCGGCGTCGACGGCCATCACTTCGGCCATGGTCAACGTGACCGCCACCGGCAACGTCGCCATCAAAGGCGCCATGATTCTACTCGGCTAATCACCTTTCCTAGGAGAAGCCCATGCCCCTGCTCGTCGTCACCGGAGCCACCCTGACCTGTAAGTTCGGCAGCGCACCCGCCGTGTTCGCTGCCGTTCCGCCCACGCCCACAAGCGCGCTCACCCCCGCTGGGCACATCAACCACAAGGCGCCGATGGTCAACATTCCTCCCTTTGTCATGTGCCACTCGCCCAACAACCCCGCTGTCATCGCCGCCCAGGGCGCCCCCGTGCCCTGCGCGCCCATCCCGACCATGCCCTGGGCGCCGGGGGCCCTGAAGGTGAAGCTGTCCAACATTTCGGCCCACTCCCAAACCAGCAAGACCATGTGCTCGTGGGCCGGCATGATCGCCGTGTCGAACGCCGGTCAGACCAAGGTCCAGGTGACCTAGGACAAACGAGCCCCCCCAACCGACGTCAAGGCGTCTTGGGCTCCGTCACCGCCGCGACCGCCCGCTTCGCCTTCGCGACTTCGTCTGCGGTGGCCCACGTCAAGAGCTTCATCGCTCCCTCGCCCGCCGCCGCCGACGGATCTTGTTCGGCCGTCGCCGCGAGCGCCTTCGCCTCGTCGACCTTCTCCTTGACGTCAAGGGCCTTGTCATAAACCTTCTTACCCGTCTTCAAATACGTTTCGAGCTTGCTGCCCGAGGGCGCGAGGCGCAAACCGACTTCGAGCATCTCGCCGGGATCGAAGCCCTTGGCCAGGCTCTCTCGAATGTTGCCCACGACGTCGACACCGCCCATGGCCCCGTACACCGCGGAGAGGTCACCGAAGGCGTCCGTGACGTCGCCCCCGAACGCCTCGATTTTCGCCATGGCGTGCGACTCGGTGGTCCATTCCTTGTAGCGTTTGCTCTCCAGAATGCCCTTCTCGAGCTCCGTCGCCTTCGCGCGCATCTCGGCCAGCTTCTCCGGCGCAGGCGGGTAGTCGGCCGTCCGGAAAGCCTCGAAGTGCTCGCGCTCTTCGAGCGCCGCGCCCATGACCAAATACAGGTTGTCGATGCTGCCGCGTTTGCTTGAGTCAAGGGACGCCAGCACGGCCAGGGTCGACGCCAGCGCCGACTGATAGGCCATGACCTCACGGTGCGCAGAATCGAAGACGACGAGCAAGTACTCGAGCAGCGCCACGTAGTCTTCCCGCGTGCGTCCCTCGGGGAGGTCGAACGTCAGGGGCTTATTGTTCTTGACGTCGTCGAGCTCCATCGCCGTCGAGAAATAGAGGTGCTCGATGTTTCGCATGCTGTCGCGCTTGAGCTGGGTAGCGGCGCGACCCACGTTGTTCAGCACGAGCTCCACCGCCTTGTCTTTGTTGCCAAAGGGCAGCGCTTCAAGGGCCTTCCTGGCAGCCCCTTCGACGATCCCCTCCGGGCGCGACGCCTCGAGCACGAGCTTCCCCGAAGCCGTCTGCGTAACGCGAAACGTGCCACCCGCCTTCTCGATGGACTCGAGCTCCTCGCCAACGGAACGCACGCTGACGATGGCGCCGTCGATGGCCCAGTGCGCGTGCGTGATGGGGTTGACGCCGGCGTTGACGACCGATTGGGCAAGGTTTCGCGCCCACACGTCCGGATGATCGAGGCCTCCTTTGGCCCAATCCTGCGAGTCTTCGGGAGGCATGACGTAAAGCGCGTAGTCCGGGACCTTGGAGCGAAAGATGCCGCAGCCCGGCGTCGCGAGAGCGGCAGTCATGAGCAAGGCGAACACGGTTGTTCTCATGGCGCGACACTAACGCAGAGTGGCAGCGCGTGGCTAGGTCCTTGGGAGGTCACGCGCGAGGCTACGGGGTGTAATGTGTTAACGGGAGTCAAGCACGCCCGAGAACGTGCCACGCCCGCATGCGTTGAGAGACCGCCCCCCAGGGGAGGATGGGCGCGGCGGGCTCGCCATCGATCCAGGACCGTCGCCGCCGACCGCCGCGACGGGCTAGGGGCTTTGTCTCAGTCACCCGCCGTGGTCTGCTCGCGCGCGATAGCCAGGGCCGCCACCTTGCCACCTACGGCGAGGCCGACCTCACCGTCGAAGCGGTAGTGGATCCCGCCGTATACCCGCGACATGGACGCCTCGTTGGCCATTTCAGTGAGCTTTTCGGCCTGATCGGGGAAGAAGTGACCGAGCACGGGGGCCGCGGCTCCGGAGAAGGTGGAGTGGCCCGATGGGTACGATGGGAAGTTGGGCAGGCCTACCGGAATGGAGATCGTGGGGTCGGCCTGCGTGGGTCGCAGCAGCCAATAGGTGTACTTGGCGTCCCAGCAGGCGATGCCGGCGTCCATCATGGCCATGTTCAGAAAGGCCAGCACGCGCGCCGCGGCAAGCTCTCCGCCCGGGTGCTCGGCCACCAGGTCGGCCGCGATCTGATTCCAGTGCCCCGGCGGCGTGGCCGAGGCCTGCGCGTCGGCCCAGAGCAGCGCGATCCTGGTTTGCTCGGGTGTCCGAGACAAGGAGATTTGCTTCACTTCGCCGACCGCTTGCTTGAACGCGTCCGAGTCGATGGCGGGCGGCGGCGCCGGTCGAAACTGGTCGCCCCGCTCCATGAGCCAGGGGCGCACCTTGCCCCAAAGCGGTCGCACGGGCGTGGTGGGAGGGTACTCGGCGCTCACCCACTTGTCCCGGCCGACCGGGATCTCACCACGCCAGTTGACGCCTGCCGTCTTGGCACCGTCGGTCTTGGCCTGCTCGATGATGCGCGCCGCCACCTCCCGTCCGAGGGTGTCTCCGGCCGCCACGTCGCTCGGGTAGCTGATGCCGGCCCGGAGCCGCGACTCTTCGTGCTCCCGCGCGCGCGCCATGACCTCGGCCACCTCCGCCTTGGCCGGGTAGACAAAGGCAAGGATGGCCGCCGACGCGGCCGCCACCGCGGCGTGGTCCGATGGGTAGGTCGACTCCACCTCGGCCGCAAACAACGGCACCACGGGGCTGTCGGACTCGGAGGGCGGCGGGCGTTGGAAGACCCGATGCTGCGCTACCGCGGCGACCAGCGCGTCGTGTTGCGCCACCGACAAGAGAGCGTACAGCCGCGACGCCACGACGGGGTTCGTGTTGTGCCGCGCGACGAGCCCCCGCGCAATCTCGTTCCAGCGCAATACGGCTCCCGAGGCCCAGTAGGTAGCGTCGGCCTCTTGCTCCTTGCTGCGGCTCGATTGCAGCATCAACAGCTTGGTAACTTCCTCGGCGTGCTCCGCCGAGCCCTCCGCGGGCGGTGGTGGCAAGGGGGACGCCGCGTCCACCAAAATCCCGGAGGGAAGGCTCACCTGTCGCACGCTGACCGGAGCGTCTCCCGCGGTGAACGCCAACGTTCCTAGGAGCAGAGCCCCCGCGAGGCCGAGCCCGGCGACCATGAAGAGCCTTCGCGACGTTGTACCGGCCTGTGCTTGACGGTTGGTTGCCATGCTCGTCGCGCCTCAGCGTGCAAAGAGGAACACCGTTTGCGGATAAAACGACGCGCAGGTGGCGTCGTTGAAGCCGCAGCTCGACGCGCTGCCCATGTCCTGGAGCTGCCCATCGTTGAGCCCGAAGGCCACGCCGTTTTGCTCGCTCTCGCCGAGCCCGAGGTCCGCTTCGTACTCGGTGGCGGTCGTCTTGAAGTCGGGCCCCCACCAGATCTTCTCGAAGGCGTAGAAGCTGAAAACGGCCTGGGTATCACCGCCGTCGGTGTAGGCGATGGTGAAGTAGCCGTGCTTGAGCGAGAGCGAAGGCGAGGCCGCGGTCTGACCAATCCAGTTGGGGTCGGTGGTCCACTGGGGAAGGTAGTTGTTGTAGGTGGCGCACTGCCGATAGTAGTTTTGGTTCGCCGTGTTGGGGTAGTTAGCGAGGGCCGTGGTGAAGTATTGGTCGAGCGTCGAGCCGCCGACACAGCCGCTCAAGGTCTCGATGTACAGGCCCCCCGAGTGGCTTTGGTCGTCGGTCAGCAAGAACTCGCTGACAGGCACCGAGCTCCAGGCGGGCGACTTGGCGTCGGCTCCGGCGCTGAGATCGGAGGTGTTGCCGTACGACGTCGCCGACGTCCACGACGACTTGGCGTCTACCCAGTGCTTTGCGTCCTGGTTGGTCAGCTTGGCCATCAGCGTCCAACCGCCGCCGCCGAGGCCCATTTCGCAATACGTGTCGATGGGCGCGCCGGGGCCCGCACCGTCCGGGTCAATGGTGTAGGTCCCGCTGGCGTTGGCGGGGCACGCTGTTTTGAGGGCGCTGCAGCTTGGGAAGATCACCCCGGGCGCACAGGCTTGACAACTGCCGCCGGAGCACAGCCCGCTCGCGCACTGGTTGTCCGTCGCGCAGGGCTGTCCATCCGCGCACAACACATCGAAGGCCACGGGGATGGAAGGTCCGACGTTGCCGCCGACGTCCGTGGCTTGGGCGGTGATGGACGAGGTGGTGCAGGGAGCGCCCGCCGCAAAGGAGGCGCCAAAGGGGGCCACGCTGTCGGTGGCGACCACGACGCCGTCCACCAGGAAGTCCACGAAGCCCACCGACACGTCGTCCGTCGCGCTGGCCTGCACATAGACGAAGTCGCCGCTGGTAAAGGCCGCGCCGACCACCGGCTGGCTGATGGAAACCGTGGGCGCGATGCCGGCGTTGTCGGTCAGTTGGGTGGTGCGGAAGACCTGGATACCGTCGGCGCCCACCGCCACCACGCCAAAGCCGTCCCCGAGCGCGATGCCGGTGGAGTTGGCGTCGGGCTTGATCGCCCCTGGAAACGCGGAGAAATCGAGGTTGTAGGTGTTGACGAGGCCGGTGTTGAAGAACGGAATGGCGTTGACGAACAGGTTGTCCGCGGCGCCCACCAAGGTCCCGTTCTCGCTCGAGCGCAGGGCCACGCCGAGCGCGTTGAAGTCGAGCGTCGACGTCGACTTGACGAAGGGAGCTGTGAGATTGGCAAGGTCGATCTCGACCAGCCCCGCGCGCCCGTTGGCGACGTAGGCCGAGGTGCCGAGCACCACCACGTCGTCGGCTTGATTGGTGGCTGCGGTGAGCGGCACCGTCACGCTCGGCCAGGGCAGGGGGCCCCCGGTCTGGATGACTTCGAGCGCCGGTTGGTTGGTGAGCGCGACGGCGAAACCGCGGGCCGTGTCGGCGGCGACGGCGTTGACCGCGAAGGCGGTGGCCTTGGATCCGACCAAGGTGGGGGCGCTCGGCGTGCTGACGTCGTAGACCAACAAGTCAGTGGCGGTTGCCGCGTACAGGCGGTCACCGCTCAGCCAAACGTCCACGGCTGCGCTGGGCGTGGCGATGGTGGTGATCTCGGTCGGCTTCACGGGGTCCGAGACATCGGCCAAGCCTAGGCCGGTCGTGCCGAGCGCCACAGCCGCCAGGCCGCCGCGGATCTTGACATCGAGCACGGAGCTGCCCGTGAAGGCCAGTTTGCTTACGGTGGCGCCCCCCGTGGTGTCGATGACCTGCAGCCCGGCGCTGCCATCGGCCACAAAGGCAAGGTTCCCATCGAGCTCGACGTTGTAGGCGAACCCGGGCGTGTCGTAGGCCGAGAGGGCCTGTGGGCTGAAGCCCGTCACCAACACCGGGACCTGCTTCGAAGTGCCAGTCTGGGAGCTTGTGATCGTGATGGTGGCCGCACCCGGTTGCAGCGCTGCCAAAGAGCCGCTGGGGCCAACCACGACCACCGACGGATTGTCCGAGACATACGTGGTACCGCTCATCGACGAGGTCAGGTCGGCCGTCGATCCGTCGTTGAGCGACCCCGTCACGATCAGTGTGGCGCTGCCCGTGTCGTACACCGGGTTTTGCACCAGCGAGACGCTG